>NZ_KV826462.1:0-11991 GCF_001835915.1 Streptococcus sp. HMSC034E12 | reverse complement strand
ATGTTGTAGAAGACACAGCTGCAACTTTGGACGATTTGGAAGGCGAGTTTGGACATGATGTGCGCGTGATTGTCGATGGTGTGACCAAACTTGGTAAAGTCAAGTACATGTCTCACGAGGAGCAGTTGGCTGAAAACCACCGAAAAATGCTAATGGCGATGTCTAAGGATATTCGTGTCATTTTGGTCAAGCTGGCAGACCGTTTGCACAATATGCGAACGCTCAAGCATCTGCGAAAAGACAAGCAGGAACGCATCTCACGTGAAACCATGGAAATTTATGCTCCGTTGGCTCATCGCTTGGGGATTTCGAGCGTCAAATGGGAATTGGAAGATTTAGCTTTTCGATATTTGAATCCGACAGAGTTTTATAAGATTTCCCACCTGATGAAAGAAAAACGTCGGGAACGTGAGGAGTTAGTGGACGAAGTGGTTCATAAGATTGAAACCTATGCGTCTGAGCGTAATCTTCATGGGGAAATTTACGGTCGTCCTAAACATATTTACTCCATTTATCGGAAAATGCAGGACAAGAAAAAGCGTTTTGATGAGATTTATGACTTGATCGCTATTCGTTGCATTTTAGATACGCAAAGTGATGTGTATGCTATGTTGGGCTACATTCATGAACTCTGGCGACCAATGCCCGGACGTTTTAAAGATTATATTGCTAATCGCAAGGCAAATGGTTACCAGTCAATCCATACGACCGTCTATGGGCCTAAGGGACCGATTGAGTTTCAAATTCGGACCAAAGAAATGCACGAAGTGGCAGAATACGGGGTTGCTGCACACTGGGCCTATAAAAAAGGTATTAAAGGGCAGGTTGATAGCAAAGAATCGGCGATTGGGATGAATTGGATTAAGGAGATGATGGAACTCCAAGACCAGTCCAATGATGCACAGGATTTTGTGGATTCCGTCAAGGAAAATTACCTTGCTGAAGAAATCTATGTCTTCACGCCGGATGGTGCTGTTCGTTCGCTGCCAAAAGACTCAGGACCGATTGATTTTGCTTATGAAATCCATACAAAAGTGGGTGAAAAAGCGGTTGGTGCAAAGGTAAATGGTCGCATGGTGCCCTTGACTACGAAGTTAAAAACTGGGGACCAAGTTGAGATTATTACCAGTTCCAATTCCTTTGGACCGAGTCGTGACTGGATTAACCTTGTTAAGACTAGCAAGGCACGCAATAAAATTCGTCAATTTTTCAAAAATCAAGACAAGGAATTATCCATTTCTAAAGGTCGAGAACTTCTGCAAGCACAATTTCAAGAAAATGGCTATGTGGCTAACAAATACATGGACAAAAGACACATGGAAGAAGTTCTGCAAAAAACGAGCTACAAAACAGAGGAAACTCTTTTTGCGGCGATTGGGTTTGGTGAAGTTAGTGCTGTTTCGATTTTTAATCGTTTGACAGAAAGAGAACGCCGTGAAGAAGAGCGTGCTAAAGCAAGAGCTGAAGCAGAAGAGCTTGTTAAGGGCGGTGAAGTCAAGGTTGAAAACAAGGACACCCTCAAGGTCAAACATGAGGGCGGCGTCATTATCCAAGGTGCGTCAGGGCTTTTGATACGGATTGCCAAATGTTGTAATCCAGTTCCTGGTGATGAGATTGTCGGGTACATTACAAAGGGGCGCGGGGTTGCCATTCATCGTAAGGACTGTATGAATCTACGAGCGCAGGAAAATTATGAGCAGCGCTTGATTGAGGTCGAATGGGAAGAAAATACCTCTACGAAAGAATACACAGCGCACATTGATATTTATGGTTTGAATCGAGCAGGTCTTTTGAACGATGTGCTGCAAGTTTTGTCTAATACAACAAAAAATATCTCCACTGTGAATGCACAACCAACTAAGGATATGAAATTTGCCAACATTCATGTTTCTTTCGGAATCGCTAATTTATCCATGCTCACAACAGTTGTAGATAAGATTAAGAGCGTGCCAGAAGTTTATTCTGTCAAACGGACAAATGGCTAGGTGAGGACAGCAGAGCGGAAATGTTTTGCTAAAATTGCGTTTTTGTGAATTAATTCACAAAATGTAACGAAAATTAGGAAGTTCAACAATGAAAATAGTGATTCAGCGTGTGAAGCGAGCTTCGGTATCGATTGATAACGAACTTTATAATCAAATTCAGCAAGGACTACTGTTGCTAGTCGGTGTTGCTCCAGATGATGCTCAAGAAGATGTGGCATATGCAGCGAGAAAAATTGCCAATATGCGGATTTTTTCAGATGATGAAGACAAGATGAACTTGTCCGTCAAAGACGTAAATGGAGAAATTCTTTCTATTTCTCAATTTACCCTTTACGCAGATACAAAAAAAGGTAATCGCCCAGCTTTTATAGGCGCTGCTCAACCAGACTTGGCTAGTCAATTGTATGATGATTTTAACGAATTGCTAGGTCGAGAAATACCTGTTAAAACAGGTGTTTTCGCAGCTGATATGCAGGTTGAGTTAGTCAATGACGGACCGGTGACGATTGTGTTAGATACGAAGAATCGTTGAGAAAATGATAAATAAAAACGAGTCTGGACAAAACTGTTCCAGACTTGTTTGCTTTCTAGGATAAAACTCAATACGCATTGAGCAGTCTCCAATGTGTTAATGTTATCAGTTTCGACTTCCTTTTATATTTTTTTCCACATAAAGCTGTTGAGCGATAGCAGAGTTGACTTGCAGCTCTTTTCCATTGACCTTGAGCGCATACAGTTGAGCGTAAGGATCGTATTGCTCCAGAATCAGCGTATCTCCCAGATGTAAATCGTGTTTTTCCAAATATTTTAATAATTCAAATTCATCGTGAACTCGTGTTAAACGATAGGTCCCAGCATTTTCAACTTGATCTAAAGTCAATTGGTATTTTTCGACCAATAATTCACCTTTTGCAGGAATGGTTCCGCCGTGGGGACAGGTTTCTGGGAAATCCAGCATTTTTTCTAAGCGCTCGACAAATAATTCTGAAACGGTGTGTTCTAAGACTTCCGCTTCTTCATGGATTTGATCAGTCGTATATCCCAAATCATGTACGAGGAAAGCCTCGATTAAACGGTGCTTGCGATATAGCTCAGAAACAAGATGTAAACCAAGATCTGTCAGTAAATAACCGCTTGTTTTATCTTTTACAATCAATTTTTCGGCTTTCATCTTTTTAATCATTTCTGTGACAGCTGGGGGAGACACCTGCATCTGGGCGGCAATTTCTTTATTTGTAATTTTTTTAGTATGCGTACCAATCTCATAAATACATTTGAGGTAATCTTCTTTGTTTGGGGTCATATTGTCCTTTTACTCCTTATCATACTAGTATATCAAAAATAACTTAAGAATACAGCCGATAACCGCTTGTTTCAGAGAATGAAAGGCTTATTTATTCAAGAAGGATTTCAAGTAAAAAGGAACTGGTAATCATTTCCGGCTCCTTTTATATTTCTTATTTACTAAGACCTTCGGCAATTTTATCTAAATTCCATTTCATCATGTCGTAGTAGCTATCGCCTTTTTCTCCTTTTTCAGCGATTGAATCAGTGAAAATCTTGGCATAAATTGGAATTTTTGTATCTTTTGAAACAGTCTTCATTGGACGGTCATCAACACTACTTTCAACAAAGAGTGATGGTACTTTTGTTTTACGAAGTTTTTCAACCAATGTTTTGATTTGATCTGGAGTTCCTTCTTCTTCAGTGTTGATTTCCCAAATATAAGCAGATGGGACACCATAAGCTTTAGAGAAGTACTTGAAGCAACCTTCGCTTGTAACAATCATTTTCTTTTCAGCAGGAATATTATTGAATTTTGCTTTTGCTTCCTTGTCCAATGTTTCAAGTTTTGCAGTATAAGCTTTCAGATTCTTTTCATAAGTTTCTTTGTTTTTAGGATCTTTTTCAATCAAACGTTTTGCAATGTTTTTAGCATAAATAATTCCGTTTTCTAGATTGAGCCAAGCGTGAGGATCTTCTTTCCCTTTTTCATTTTGACCTTCCAGATAGATAACATCCACTCCGTTACTTACAGCATAGTAATCTTTGTTCTCAGTCTTTTTCGCATTTTTGACCAATTTTGTAAACCAAGCATTTCCGCCGGTTTCCAAATTGATACCATTGTAGAAAATCAAATCAGCTTTTGATGTTTTTTTCACATCCTCTGGTAATGGTTCGTATTCATGTGGATCTTTTCCGACAGGAACGATACTGTGCAGATTGATTTTATCACCAGCGATATTTTTGGTAATATCAGCGATGATCGAGTTGGTAGCAACAACATTCAATTTTGAAGATTTGTTGGCAGAAGTTCCTTTTTGACCAGCGCAGGCAGCAAGCCCGATGATGGCTAAAAACAGAACGGCGATAAAACCTAATTTTTTCATATAAGGTTCTCCTTTAATAAATGAAATACTAATTTTATTTTAGCTTGGGTTTATTTTTTAGTTTGTTAAATCGTTGTTTTGGAGCGATAAAGAAACTAATGGCAAAGATAATGGCGGATGTCAGTACAATGCTTGAGCCAGCCGCAACATTAAAGGTATAGCCAATGAAAAGTCCTAAGACAGATGCAATTGCCCCCAAGCTAGAAGACAAGATAATCATCGTTTTAAGACTGTTAGCGTGAAGATAAGCAGTAGCAGCAGGTGTAATCAGCATGGCAACAATCAAAATCGTTCCCACGCTTTGCATAGCTGTAACTGCAACTAGCGTCAAGAGAATCATCAAGAGATAATGATAAAAATTGACTGGCATCCCCATCGCTTTTGCCAGAAGTGGATCGAAAGATGTAATCAATAATTCTTTGAAGAATAGTCCAATAATAATTAGAACAGCGATTCCTACACCAATTGTAATCCACATATCAATGTCTTGCACAGCTAAGATATTTCCAAAAAGAATATGGAAAAGGTCGGTTGAACTATTCGCAACTCCAATCAAAATGACTCCAAGAGCTAAAAAGGAACTAAAAGTTATTCCAATGGCAGTATCACTTTTGATAATTGAATTTCCTTTAATATAAGTAATAATGACCGAAGCTAAAAGCCCAAAAACAATGGCTCCGATAAAGAAGTTGATTCCTAAAATAAAGGAGAGTGCAACTCCTGGCAAGACTGCGTGTGAAATGGCATCGCCCATCAAGGACATGCCTCTTAGGATAATGAAGCAACCAACTGCTCCAGCAACAATCCCGATGACAATGGCCGTAATCAGTGCATTTTGTAAAAAATGGAAATTTTGTAGTCCATCAAGAAATTCTGAAAACATATTAAAGACCTCCATTCACAAAAAGCTGAGAGCCGTAAGCTTTTTTCAAGTTTTCTTCTGTGAAAGTTGATGAAGTTTCCCCAATGGCAATGAGTTCTTTATTCAAAATTAAAACTTGATCAAAATAATGCGGGACTTTTCCTAAGTCATGGTGGACGATGAGAATCGTTTTTCCTTGTTCTTTTAGATTGCGTAGCGTTGTCATGATAATTTCTTCGCTGATCGAATCAATCCCGACAAACGGTTCGTCCAGAAAGATACAGTCTGCTTCTTGTACCAGACAGCGCGCAATCAAGACCCGTTGAAATTGCCCTCCTGACAACTGGCTGATTTGGCGTTCAGCATAATCCTCTAAGCCGACAATGCGCAGCGCATTTGTCACCTTGTCCCAGTCTGTGCTTTTTAGTCTGTGAAACAATTTCACTTTTGGATACAGTCCAAGCGATACACATTCTTTTACTTTGATAGGAAAGTTGTAGTCAATGTGAATTTTTTGTTCCACATAAGCTACGTGACTGAGCACTTTTGAGAATTCTTTATCATCAAGATAAGTTTGTCCAGCGTGGTCAATGATACCCAACATTCCTTTTAAAAGAGTGGATTTACCAGCTCCGTTGGGGCCAATAACTCCCATGATAGTTGGGCCTTGGATTTCCAAAGAAATCTGATTAAGAGCAAGTGTTTCCTGATAAGAGACACTTAAATTTTCGATACGTATGATTTTTATACCCCCCTCTACTGTTAATATACATTAAAATAAAAATTAAGTCAAGTTAATTTTTAGAATTTTTAAGAAAAATCAGAAGTAAAGTTTGACAGAAAATCTCTTTTGATTAAAGTTTGATTATTCAGAACTTTTTTGATAGGATTAAGATAAAACAATGAAAGCGAGAACAAGATGACACGTTTACAAGATGATTTTTTTTGACTATGTCAATGGTGAATGGGAAAAAACAGCAGTTATTCCTGATGATAAGCCTGTGACAGGTGGATTTATGGATCTGGATCAAGATATTGAAAAATTGATGCTGGCTACAACTGATAAATGGTTAGCAGGTCAAGATGTGCCGGATGATCCAATTTTGCAAAATTTTGTGAAATACCATCGTTTGGTGGCAGATTTTGACGGACGGGAACAAGCAGGAGTTGCTCCAGCGATGCCGCTTGTGGAAGAATATAAAGCGCTTGGCTCTTTTAAGGAATTTGCAGATAAGATTGCTGAATATGAAATGGCTGGAAAGCCAAATTTCTTTACTTTTGATGTTGCTCCAGACTTTATGAATGCGCAAATGAATGTTCTCTGGGCCGATGCACCTGGAATCATTTTGCCAGATACAACCTACTATGAAGAAGGAAATGAAAAAGGCAAGGAATTGCTGGCAATCTGGCGGAAAATGCAGGAAGAATTGTTGACTAAATTTGGCTTTTCGGCAGAGGAAACAAAAGATATTTTGGATAAATATCTGGAATTGGATGCTAAATTAGCCAAGTATGTCCTGTCAAATGAAGAAAGTTCAGAATATGTGAAATTGTATCATCCTTACGATTGGGCAGATTTTACGAAGCTAGCTCCAGAATTGCCGCTTGACGCGATTTTTACAGAGATTTTGGGACAAGTCCCAGACAAAGTGATTGTTCCTCAAGAGCGTTTCTGGAAAGACTTTGCAGCAGAATGTTATTCAGAAAAGAATTGGGAGCATTTGCATGCGGCACTGAAGTTATTCTCTACTGGAGCATGGACTTCTTTGCTCACTGAAGAAATTCGTGTCCTTTCAGGTACCTATGCACGCGCTATCTCAGGTGTCCCAGAACCACGTCCAAAAGAAAAGGCAGCTTACCAGTTAGCGCAAGGTCCGTATAACCAAGCACTTGGTTTGTGGTATGCGGGAGAAAAATTCTCACCTGAAGCAAAAGCAGATGTAGAGCACAAAGTTGCTGCTATGATTGATGTTTATAAGTCGCGTCTGGAAAAGGCGGATTGGCTCGCTAAGGAAACACGTGACAAAGCGATTGTCAAACTCAATGTCATCACACCGCATATCGGCTATCCAGAGAAATTGCCAGAAACCTATGCGAAAAAAGTGATTGATGAGAATTTGAGTTTGGTGGAGAATGCTCAAAATTTAGCAAAAATTTCTATTGCGCATACATGGAGCAAGTGGAACAAGGAAGTGGATCGCAGTGAATGGCACATGCCAGCCCATATGGTCAACGCGTATTATGACCCACAGCAAAATCAAATTGTGTTCCCAGCAGCCATTCTCCAAGCGCCATTTTATGATTTACATCAATCTTCATCAGCTAACTATGGTGGAATCGGTGCGGTGATTGCTCATGAAATTTCTCATGCCTTTGACTCAAATGGAGCTTCATTTGACGAACACGGAAGTTTGAACAATTGGTGGAAGTCAGAAGATTACGAGGCCTTTCAAGCACGTACTCAAAAGGTGATTGAGCAATTTGACGGACAGGATTCTTACGGTGCTAAAGTCAATGGGAAACTAACTGTTTCAGAAAATATTGCAGACCTTGGTGGTATTGCGGCAGCACTGGAAGCCGCTAAGAAAGAAGCAGACTTCTCTGCAGAAGAATTCTTTACTAACTTTGCCCGTATCTGGCGCATGAAAGCTCGGCCAGAGTTCATGCAGATGCTAGCCAGCGTGGACGTGCATGCTCCTGGAAAACTTCGGGCAAATGTTCAATTGCCAAACTTTGATGATTTCTTTACGACTTTTGATGTTAAAGAAGGCGATGGCATGTGGCGCAAACCAGAAGACCGCGTGATTATTTGGTAATGGTTCACTTTACTTAAAACCAGTTGGAAGGCACTAGCCCCATAAAATGAGACACAAGAAAAACCCTCCTGTTTCTAGTAAACTAGAAACAGGAGGGTTTTGTTATGGTCAAAAAAGCGTATTCGGTAGAAACTAAGTTAGCCTGTATCGAAATGAAGAAAGCAGGTAAGTCCAATAAGGTTATCATGGAGACTCTGAGCATAAAAAATGTTAGTCAGGTCAAAACCTGGTGGCGATGGTATCGAAATGATGAACTGCACCGCTTCCACCAACCTGTGGGGAAACAATATACCTACGGTAAAGGAATGGAACAGCTATCCGAAGCGGAACAACTACGCCTACAGGTGGAATTGCTAAAAAAGTATCGGAGCTTGGTAAGGTCATCGACAAAGTAAGTCTTATCAAGCTGGTGGAAGAATACAAGAAAGTCTACCCTGTCTCAGTCATTCTGGACTGTTTTGGTATCAAACGATCCACTTTCTACCGTTGGAAAGTAGAAGGTGAGAAGCCTAAAAAAGGGACGAGGTGGTAGAAAAAATAGAGCGAATCTGTATGGGAAATCAGTTTATCTACGGCTACCGTACCATCACCCGATTGCTCAAGAAGAGGGATAACCTTGTCACAGACATGACCTACCTCTACTTTGGAAACTGTAAACTCTACCTGTCCTCTATCATGGATCTCTATAATCGTGAGATTGTGGCTTATACCATCTCAGATTGCCAAGATACGGACTTTGTGTTGGATACTTTGAACTAACTGAATGTGTCTCAAGGAGCGCTCTTGCATAGCGATCAGGGCTCTGTCTACACCTCAAAAGCTTATTATCAGGCTTGCACAGAAAAAAGCATCACCCGCTCTATGTCCCGCAAGGGAACACCAGCAGATAATGCCTGTATCGAATGGTTTCATTCTGTCCTAAAGTCTGAAACCTTCTATCTCCATAACTGGAGAAACTTAACCAAAGATAGTAGAACAGATATTGTCAAATCTACATCATATTTTATAATGAAACTAGAATTCAACAGAGATGAAACGACCAGTCTCCTGTGGATTGCAGAAATCTGGTCGCCTAAAAAGTGTTTTTCTTCTATCCCATTATTGGGGTGCAGTACCGAATGACCAGCTGTTTTTTTGTGTTTGAGAATATAGAAACAGACTTTCCTTAATTATGCCTTTTAAAATCGCCTAAAAATGGTATAATAATAACATCACAAAATTGGAGTGAATCAATGACTTTTTATAATCACAAATCAATTGAAAAAAAATGGCAAAATTATTGGGCGGAAAATCATACGTTTAAAACAGGAACAGACGCTGACAAACCAAATTTTTATGCGTTGGATATGTTCCCTTACCCGTCTGGTGCTGGTCTTCACGTAGGACACCCAGAAGGCTACACGGCGACTGATATTCTTAGTCGTTTCAAACGTGCGCAAGGCTACAACGTTCTTCACCCAATGGGCTGGGATGCCTTTGGGCTGCCTGCCGAGCAATACGCAATGGATACAGGTAATGACCCAGCTGAGTTTACGGCAGAAAATATTGCCAACTTCAAACGTCAAATCAATGCGCTTGGCTTCTCTTACGACTGGGATCGTGAAGTAAATACTACAGATCCAAACTACTACAAGTGGACGCAATGGATCTTCACCAAGCTTTACGAAAAGGGCTTGGCCTATGAAGCGGAAGTGCCAGTTAACTGGGTTGAAGAACTAGGTACAGCCATCGCTAACGAAGAAGTACTTCCTGACGGAACATCTGAACGTGGTGGTTACCCAGTTGTCCGCAAACCCATGCGCCAATGGATGCTGAAAATCACAGTTTACGCTGAACGTTTGCTGGAAGATTTAGAAGACCTTGATTGGCCTGAATCTATCAAAGATATGCAGCGTAACTGGATTGGTAAATCAACTGGTGCCAATGTGACCTTTAAAATCAAAGATACTGATAAAGATTTCACAGTATTTACTACTCGTCCAGATACATTATTTGGTGCAACCTATGCTGTTTTGGCTCCTGAACATCCGCTTGTTGAGGTGATTACAACGCAAGATCAAGCGCAGGCTGTTGCGGATTATAAACACCAAGCAAGCCTTAAATCTGACCTTGCTCGTACAGACCTTGCTAAAGAAAAAACAGGTGTCTGGACTGGTAGCTATGCCATTAACCCAGTAAATGGTAAAGAAATTCCAATCTGGATTGCCGACTACGTTCTGGTCAGCTACGGGACTGGTGCGATTATGGCGGTTCCTGCCCACGATACACGTGACTGGGAATTTGCTAAGCAATTTCATTTGGAAATCATCCCCGTTCTTGAAGGTGGAAATGTTGAGGAAGAAGCATACACAGAAGACGGCCTTCACATCAATTCTGGCTTCTTAGACGGCCTTGATAAGGCACAAGCTATCGATAAAATGGTTGACTGGCTGGAAGCAGAAGGTGTCGGAAACAAAAAAGTAACTTACCGTATGCGTGACTGGCTCTTCAGCCGTCAGCGTTATTGGGGTGAACCAATCCCAATCATCCACTGGGAAGACGGCACAACAACAGCTGTTCCAGAAGAGCAATTGCCGCTTGTATTGCCAGTAACCAAAGACATCAAACCTTCAGGTACAGGTGAAAGCCCACTTGCTAACTTGACCGATTGGCTGGAAGTGGCGCGTGAAGATGGGATGAAAGGTCGCCGTGAAACAAACACAATGCCACAATGGGCAGGCTCTAGCTGGTATTATCTTCGCTATATCGACCCACACAACGATGAAAAATTAGCTGATGAAGAATTACTCAAGGCTTGGCTGCCGGTTGACATTTACATTGGTGGTGCAGAACATGCAGTGCTTCACCTTCTTTATGCTCGTTTCTGGCACAAATTCCTTTATGATTTAGGTGCCGTTCCAACCAAAGAACCATTCCAAAAGCTCTTTAACCAAGGGATGATTTTGGGGACCAGCTATCGTGATAGCCGCGGAGCACTGATTGCCAGTGACAAGGTTGAAAAACGTGACGGTTCATTCTTCCATATCGAAACTGGAGAAGAACTGGAGCAAGCTCCGGCGAAAATGTCTAAATCACTTAAAAATGTTGTGAATCCTGATGATGTGGTTGAACGTTACGGAGCGGATACGCTGCGCGTGTACGAGATGTTCATGGGACCGCTTGATGCTTCTATCGCTTGGTCTGAAGAAGGCCTTGAAGGCTCACGCAAATTTCTTGACCGTGTCTATCGCTTGTTGACAACAAAAGAAATTGTTGTAGAAAACAGTGGCGCACTTGATAAAGTCTACAACCAGACAGTCAAGGCAGTGACCGAGCAGCTTGAGGAACTCAAGTTTAACACAGCCATTGCTCAATTGATGGTATTTGTCAACGCTGCCAATAAAGAAGACAAACTCTTTGTTGGCTACGCTAAAGGCTTTGTACAATTGTTAGCACCATTTGCACCACACCTTTCTGAAGAATTGTGGCAAACATTGACACAATCAGGTGAATCAATTTCATACGTTCCTTGGCCAACATGGGATGAAGCAAAACTCGTTGAAGATGAGGTTGAAATTGTCGTGCAAATCAAGGGCAAGGTTCGTGCAAAACTTGTGGTCGCAAAAGACTCAAGCCGAGAAGAGCTTGAAAAGCTTGCCCTTGCCAATGAAAAAATCCAGTCTGAAATCGCTGAAAAACAAGTGGTTAAGGTGATTGTAGTCCCTAACAAACTTGTTAATATTGTTGTCAAGTAATAGGTTCTGTTAGCCTTATCTGCAACCTTCAATAACGTTTCAAGCTGTTGGAGCTACCTAAATTGGTGAATATTGTTGCGAAATAAAAGAAAAATGAGGATTCTGCTAACATTTGGAATCCTTTTTCGCTGCTTTAAACTAAAAAAGCATAAACTTAAAAACAAGAAAAGTAAAAAAGATGAAAAAAGGTATTGACAAGAAGAG
>NZ_KV826461.1:0-55928 GCF_001835915.1 Streptococcus sp. HMSC034E12 | reverse complement strand
ATATTTTTTGTCTAACTTTTTGGGGGCAGTACATGATTGTTCCAGCTTTTTTGCTTATCTTGAACGTTGTTTTCCAGCGTTACGATTTTTCTTTTTATTTTGTTTTCTATTTTCAATAACGGCCTGTGCTTGAGGTGTTACATCTTTTTTACGACCAGAATTTTTAATGGCTTTAGGCGGATTATTTTTATATTCTTCAGCTACGCGTTTTCTGAGTTGAGGACGGATGTAATGATTGATAATCAATTGTTGGATAATCATGATGAAACCACCGACTACCCAGTAAAGTGTAACACCTGCTGGAGCTGTGAACGAGAAGATGACAATCATGAGCGGGCTCATGTACATCATTTTCTTCATTTGCTCTTTTTGAACCTCATCAACGCCGACAAGGGTCAAAGCAGATTGAATGAAATACAAAATTCCGACAATAATGGTGAGAAGAATGCTGGCTTTTCCGAGTGGAATTCCTAGGAAGACACTCTTAGCTACTCCTTCAGTGTATTGAGCAGAGAAATAAAGGGCAGAGAAAAATGGTAATTGAATCAGGAGAGGAAGACATCCGATACCTCCGAGCATATTGACACCATTTTCTTTTTGAGCAGCCATGAGAGCTTGCTGAGCAGCCAGTTTTTCTTCTTGTGTTTCAGCGTTCTTCATGCGTTCTTGGATAGGTTCAAAAATAGGCTTCAAATAATTCATCTTTTCTGATTGGTAAGTTGATTTCCAAGACTGATAAAGTCCAAGCGGAAGGATAATCAAGCGGACAATCAAAGTAACAATGATGATGGCAACACCAAAACCAAGCCCCATATTATTAGCAAAATACTGAATGGCAAGGCTCATTGGTCTTCCGATAATATCCCAGACCAATCCAACAGGCTTACCATTTTTGACTTGTACACATCCTGAGAGTAGCAGAAGCATAGACAGCCCTAACCCTGAGAATAAAATACGATTTAATTTTTTCACGTGTTTGTTTCCTTTTTCTAAAAAATAATACCTTTCTATTCTACTGTTTTTTTTCTAAATATACAATAGTTCTTGAGACCTAATTTGCAATTTTAAAATCTGAATAGGAATCAAAATTAGCCATTGTGACATCTAAATAGCTGACTTTTGAAAATGGCGTTGGTCCTTTGCGGATTTCTTGGATAAATTTTGCCATGAGGGCAGAATTCTTCGCTTGTGCTAAAATCTCTACAGTTCCGTCTTCATTATTCCAGACACGACCGGTGATACCACCGATTTCTTTGGCAAGTGTGTAAACACCCCAACGAAAGCCGACACCTTGCACACGACCTTGCGCAATCATTCTTACTTTTTGCATGTGAGCCTCCTTTTTGTGATATAATAGTTCTATGAATATTATAACCTCAAAAGCTAATAATGTGGTAAAAAATACTAAAAAATTACTTCAAAAAAAATATCGAAAAGATTCTTATTTGATTGAAGGCTGGCATTTATTTGAAGAAGCAGTCAATGCACAAGCTAAAATTCGGCATATCTTTGTTTTAGAAGAATTTGTCAACAGAGTGCAGGATTTTCCTCAAGTTCATGTAGTGACGGCAGAAATTTTGGCGGATTTGGCTGATTCCAAAACACCGCAGGGCATCGTGGCAGAAATTGCTTTTGAAAAACAGATGCTTCCTTCCGTTCTCAAAGGGAAATATCTTTTTTTAGAAGATGTGCAAGATCCGGGGAATGTGGGCACGATTATCCGAACAGCTGATGCGGCTGGCTATGATGGGGTGTTTATTTCGCAGCATTCAGCAGATATTTACAATCTGAAAACTCTGCGTTCCATGCAAGGCAGCCATTTTCATTTGCCTATTTATCGAGTAAAAACAGCAGATTTTCTTGACCTTGCTAAACAAGTACAATTTCCGATATTGGCAACGACACTTTCAAAAGATTCGATGGATTATCGGGAGTTAGCACCACTGTCGGATTTTGCTCTTGTGTTGGGAAATGAAGGTCAGGGGATTAGTTCTGAAATGGCAGAAGCAGCTGATTACCTCATTCATATTTCGATGAAAGGACGAGCTGAGAGTTTAAATGTCGCCGTTGCAGCAGGAATTCTCATCTTTTCTTTAAGTTAAAATTTAGAAATATATTTATAATTTGAAGCACATGGAGGTGGTTCTATGCTTTATAAAGAAGATAAAGAGTATATGGATCATGTTGGACAATTGATTGCTCAACCACGCGTCCAGAAATTAAAAACCATAACACATCACATTTATTCCAACCGTTTGGAACATTCGATTCATGTTAGTTATACGAGTTATAAAATTGCTAAGAAATTAGGTTGGGATGCAAAAAGTACCGCGCGTGGAGGTCTTCTGCACGATATGTTTTACTATGATTGGCGGGAAACGAAATTTAATAAAAGCCATGCTTGGGTACACCCTCGTTTAGCAGTACGAAATGCACGCAAAGTGACCAGGCTGAATAAAGTTGAAGAAGATATTATTGTTAAGCATATGTGGGGAGCAACATTGGCACCACCGCGGTATAAAGAGGCTTATATTGTCACCATGGTGGATAAATACTGGGCAATTAAGGAAGCAATGGCGCCAGTTCGGAAAAGAATGGCTAAAAGAAGACTTTTCCACAGAAAAATGTTAAAATCATAACATATAACAATAAAGGAGAGAGCTTATGAACAATACAATTATTCAAGAAAATAGTGGTATCAATAGTTTTTACGCTAAAGTTTATTCATTAGTCGGTATGGGGATTGGCATTTCTGCCCTTGTCTCGGCTTTGATGTTAACAATATTTCAAGATGTGATTTATTCAGTAATAATGGCGAATAGTTGGATTTTTTACTTAGCTATTTTTGCTGAGTTGGTTCTTGTCTGGGTAGCTTCAGGAATGTCTGCCAAAAACAATCCAGCTGCATTGCCAACTTTTCTAGTTTATTCGGCTTTAAATGGCTTTACGATTAGTTTAGTGTTGGCTCTTTACACACAAGCAACGGTTTTAGCAGCCTTCATTACCTCGTCAGCGATGTTTTTTGCTATGGCATTGATTGGGAAATTTACCAAAAAAGATCTTTCTGGTCTGGGCAGATCCTTTATAGCAGGTCTGATTGGAGTTATCATCGCTAGTTTGGTGAATATTTTCCTTAGAAGTTCTGGACTAGATTTCATCATTAGCATTATTAGTGTGATTATCTTCTCTGGATTGATTGCTTGGGATAATCAAAGAATTCGCTATGTCTATGAGCAATCAGGCGGAAATGTAGCAGCTGGTTGGGCAGTTTCACTCGCCTTAAGCCTTTACCTTGATTTTATCAATCTGTTCCTCAGCATTCTTCGTATTTTTGGAAGAGATAATTAAAAGCAAGAATTAGAAGTTGGACTGGTTTCAGCTTCTTTTTTTATGATATAATAAAGCAAATGAAAAGAAAGTATGAGACTAGTTATGAATGAACCTTATATCAGTCGTGAAAAATTAGCTGAAATCACAGCTCAATTTCCAACACCATTTCATTTGTATGATGAGAAAGGTATTCGTGCAACAGCTCGTGCGCTTCAGAAAGCCTTTTCTTGGAATCAAGGATTTAAAGAGTATTTTGCAGTGAAGGCAACTCCGAATCCGACTATTTTGAAAATCTTGAAAGAAGAAGGCTGTGGAGTAGATTGTGCCAGCTATGTAGAACTTTTGATGAGCCAAAAAGTAGGTTTTTCAGGAAATGACATGATGTTTTTGTCCAATGACACGCCTGCAAAAGAAATGCAATTTGCGCGTGAATTGGGAGCTACTATCAATCTTGATGCTTATGAAGATGTTGCATTTTTACAGGAAGTGGCGAGCATTCCAGAAATTATTTCTTGCCGCTATAACCCAGGCGGTGTATTTGAGTTGGGAACAGATATTATGGATTCTCCAGAAGAAGCCAAATTCGGGATGACCAAAGAACAACTCATCCAAGCATTTAAAGATTTAAAAAATTTGGGCGTTAAAAAATTTGGGATTCATGCCTTATTAGCTTCTAATACTGTTACGAATCATTATTATCCTGAATTAGCCCGTCAGCTATTTGAATTAGCCGTTGAGGTCGTAGCTGAGACCAATGTGGACCTGGATTTTATCAATCTTTCAGGCGGAGTAGGCGTTCCTTATCGTCCAGAAGAAAAAGCAAATGACATTTTAGCGATTGGGCAAGGAGTTCGCCGAGTTTATGAGGAAATTTTAACACCTGCAGGTTTAGGAAAGGTTAAAATTTTTACGGAACTGGGACGTTTTATGCTGGCCCCTCATGGATTATTGGTGACGAAAGTATTGCATAAAAAGAAGACTTATCGCACTTACATTGGTGTAGATGCTTCAGCAGTGAACCTGCTGCGTCCTGCTATGTATGGCGCTTATCATCATATTACAAATATGGATCACCCAGACGGACCGACAGAAATAGTGGATGTGGTCGGCAGTCTTTGTGAAAACAATGATAAATTTGCCATTCAGCGCGAACTGCCGATTGCCAATATTGGGGATACCTTAGTGATTCACGATACAGGAGCACATGGTTTTTCAATGGGCCATCAGTACAATGCTAAACTTCGTTCAGCTGAAATTTTACTGGAAGAAGACGGCGGTGTACGAATGATTCGGCGTGCTGAAATACCAGAGGACTACTTCGCAACTTTGTATGGCTTTGATTTTGAAAAATAGACAATTTTTGATATAATAAGAAGATGTAAAAAGGGAAAAGAGGATTACATATTTATGAATTTACTATTAGCTATTTTGTTGATTATTGTGGCTTTTTTTGGTGGCATGCTCGCTGGAATGTATCTAGTTCGCAAACAAATTGAAAAAGAATTTGCAGACAATCCACGTTTGAATATTGATGCGGTTCGTACGATGCTATCTGCAAATGGACAAAAGCCAAATGAAGCAAAGGTACAACAAGTGTATCGTCAAATTAAAAATCAACAAAAAGCAGCACTTGAAAATGCTAAAAAGAAAAAATAAGCTGTTAAAACAGTATAAAATTTGATTTTTAAAGAGATAAATGAATGGGGATTTGGGACTTGCACCCAGTCCCTTCTTTAGAAAGAAGAACTTATGGATAATCGACCAATTGGTTTTTTAGACTCAGGAGTGGGCGGTTTGACAGTTGTTCGTGAATTGATGCGGCAGCTTCCACATGAGGAAGTGATTTATATCGGTGATTCTGCACGTGCGCCTTATGGTCCCAGACCAGCAGATCAGATTCGCGAGTATACATGGCAATTAGTGCAATTTCTCTTAACTAAAAATGTCAAAATGATTGTTCTCGCCTGCAATACAGCTACTGCTGTGGTTTGGGAAGAAATCAAAGAAAAATTGGATATTCCAGTTTTGGGAGTGATTTTACCGGGAGCTAGCGCAGCAATTAAAGCCTCTCAACATGGGACGATTGGCATTATTGGAACGCCAATGACGATTCAATCAGATATTTATCGGCAAAAAATCGAACGTCTTTTACCAGAAGTGGAGGTGACAAGTCTTTCTTGTCCCAAGTTTGTCCCACTGGTAGAGTCTAACGAGCTGTCGTCTAGCATTACGAAAAAAGTGGTCTATGAGAGCTTGATGCCGCTAAAAGGCAGGGTAGATACTTTAGTGTTAGGCTGTACGCATTATCCTTTGCTAAAACCAATCATTCAAAATGTAATGGGACCAACAGTGAAACTGATTGATAGTGGAGCAGAATGCGTGCGGGACATTTCTGTTTTGCTCAATTATTTTGAAATCAATCACAGCAGAGAAGGAGAACTTCCTCAACACCGCTTTTTTACAACAGCAAATGCGAAAAGTTTTGCTGAAATTGCAGAAACGTGGCTAAATAAAGAAATAAATGTGGAGCATGTGACCTTATGAGTAGCAAAATTTATGAGTATAAAGATACCCAAGATTGGTATGTTGGAGAATGGTCTCCCTATGGTGGTGGATTCTATTTTAAAGACGTCGTTTCAGAAGAATTGAGTCGCATGGAAGAAGGGCTCCGTCAATTAGTAGTTGAAGAGCAGTCTTTTTCTGTTGCAGTGATTCAATATAACTCCATAATGTCTTTTGTTCAATTTGTCCTGCAAATGATTAATGAAAATCAAGATTCACAGTTTCAGGCGCAATTTCATAAAGGTGCTATTCTGATTACGGAAAAAGGACAGTTAGTTTTAGTGCATTTGCCTAAAAATGGGATTCAGCTGAATGATTTCTTTTCTCAGAAAAACTTGTCAGGTTTGACAGTCGGAGATACGATTTTAGTCGCTACTCGCAATGAAGGAAAAACTGCTGAATTTCGTAAAATATTTGAAAAATTAGGCTACAAAATTGAAAACCTGAATGACTACCCTGATTTGCCAGAGGTAGCAGAAACTGGAATGACTTTTGAAGAAAATGCTCGTTTGAAAGCAGAGACCATTTCTAAGCTGACTGGCAAAATGGTATTGGCGGATGACTCAGGCTTAAAAGTGGATGCACTAGGTGGTCTTCCTGGAGTTTGGTCTGCTCGCTTTGCTGGAAATGATGCAACAGACTTAGAAAACAATGCAAAATTGCTACATGAATTGGCAATGGTTTTCGACTTGAAAGACCGCTCTGCACAGTTTCATACAACTCTTGTGGTGGCAAGTCCTGACAAAGGAAGTCTGGTCGTAGAGGCTGACTGGTCAGGCTATATCAATTTTGAGCCGAAAGGTGAAAATGGATTTGGCTATGATCCTTTATTTTTAGTAGGTGAAACAGGCAAAACATCTGCAGAATTAACAATGGAAGAAAAAAACGCTCAATCACATCGAGCTCAAGCAGTTCAAAAATTAGTGGAGGTATTTCCAACATGGCAAAACAAACCATCATCGTAATGAGTGATTCTCATGGAGATCGTGCTATTGTAGAAGAGATAAAGACCTATTATCTCGGAAAAGTAGATGCTATTTTTCATAATGGTGATTCTGAATTGCCAAGTGATGATGAAGTATGGCAAGGGATTTACGTTGTAGCTGGGAACATGGATTTCTATGATGGTTATCCAGATCGCTTAGTGACAGACTTAAACGGCACGATTATCGCGCAAACTCACGGACATCTTCAACAGATCAATTTTGGTTTTCAAAAATTGGACTTCTGGGCACAAGAGGTAAATGCAGATATTTGTTTGTATGGGCATTTACATATTCCAGATGCGTGGATGGAAGGAAAAACACTCTTTTTAAATCCAGGTTCTATCAGCCGACCGCGAGGTGTTATCAATGAGCGACTTTATGCTAAGGTAGAGATTAGTGATGATGCATTTCAAGTGAACTATTATACGCGTCAACACGAACTGTATTCTCGCCTATCAAAGGAGTTTACTCGATGATTGCCAAAGAATTTGAAAATTTTCTCTTACAGCAAGAAGATACTTTTTTAACACCGGCAGAAAACTTAGCTGTCTTGATTGATACTCACAATGCTGATCATGCTATTTTGTTGTTGAGTCAGATGACCTATTCGCGAGTACCCGTTGTGACAGATCAGAAAAAGTTTGTTGGAACTATTTCGCTGACAGATATCTTGTCTTACCAAATGCAGCATGAAATCCCTGATGAGGAATTTATGACAACGGATATTGTTCACATGGCGAAAAAAGATGACCTGACAGTCGGTCCGGATTTTACATTGACAGAAGTGCTGCATAAGTTAGTAGATGAGTCCTTCTTGCCAGTCGTTGATCAGGACAATACATTTCAAGGAATTATTACACGCAAATCTATCCTAAAAGCAGTTAATGCTCTTTTGCATAGTTTTGCGAATGAATACGAGATTCATCCAAAATGAAAGAAGAAATAACAACCTTTTTAGAAGGAAAAAATTTATCTGACAATTCAAAAACAGCTTATTTTTATGATTTGGAGCAGTTCGTAGATGTGACCCATGCAAAAATTACAGAGACCAATCTGCGGATTTACCAAGCTTCTATCGCTGACTTTAAACCTTCTGTTCAGAAACGAAAATTATCTGCTATCAATCAATTTTTGCATTATTTATATAAGCAACGATTGATTTCAGATTTTTATCGTTTGGAGTTGCCAAAAGTGGGAATCCCGAAAGAACACGATGCGGAAATTTTGGATTTGTCTGATTTTTATGCAGATACAAATCAATACAACGGTCGCTTGATTGCGCTTCTCATTTTAGAAATGGGGCTTTTACCAAGCGAAATTTTGCAGTTGAAAGTAGCAGATGTCAATCTGGATTTTCAGATTATTCGCATTGAGAAAGCAGGTCAAAAGCGTATTGTGCCCATTCCAGACCAATTGATTGGAGAATTGGAAACAACTCTGGAAGGAACTTACTTGTTAGAAAAGAATGGAAAAAGCTATTCGCGGCAATGGGGCTTTCGTCAATTAGAGGCTTTTTTGATTGAAAAAAATCAAGCTACTTTATCAGCTCAGGGTTTGCGGGAGCAATATATTTTACGCCAGCGAGAAAAAGGCGTAGAAATATATGAAATTGCGCGCAATTTAGGCTTGAAAACAATGATGACGTTGGAAAAATACAGATAATGGACATAAAAATTAAAGATTTTGAAGGCCCATTGGACTTATTGCTTCATTTGGTGTCAAGATACCAAATGGATATCTATGATGTGCCGATTACAGAGGTTATTGAGCAATATCTGGCTTACGTAGCGACGCTTCAAGCTATGAAGTTAGAAGTGACGGGTGAATACATGGTAATGGCAAGTCAGCTCATGTTGATTAAAAGCCGAAAACTCTTACCCAAAGTAGCTGATAGCTTAGAAACTGAAGAAGATTTGGAGCAAGATTTGCTTTCTCAAATTGAGGAATATCGGAAGTTCAAATTATTAGGTGAGAAAATGGCTGAGCAACATGAAGAACGAGCTCTTTATTATTCCAAACCTAAAATTGAATTGGTGTATGAAGGTGCAACATTGCTCCATGATAAGACAACGATTGATTTATTTTTGGCTTTTTCTAAATTGATGACGCAAAAAAGAGAAGAATTTGCTCAAAGTCATACAACGATTGTCAAAGATGAATATAAAATCGAAGACATGATGGATGTGATACGTGAACGCTGTTATTCTCAAGAAAAAATTGCTCTGCAAGCCATTTTTTCAGAAACAAAAGATATGAATGAAGTGATTACCTTATTTTTAGCGACATTGGAATTAGTAAAAGTTCAGGAAATTCAAGTGATACAAGAAGAAAATTTTGGGAATATTTATCTAATAGGAAAAAGAAATGAGTAAGTTAGCAGAGATTGAAGCCCTGCTCTTTGTGGCGGGCGAGGACGGCTTGCGTGTCCGTCAACTGGCAGAGCTCCTCTCTATGCCTCCTACGGGAGTGACACAGAGTTTGGAGAAATTGGCAGAAAAGTATCAAAAAGATGAAGATTCAAGTCTTGCCTTGTTAGAGACGTCGAATACTTATAAAATTGTTACCAAGCAAGATTTTGCTGAATTGTTGCGGAAATATTCAAAAGCCCCGATCAATCAAAGTTTATCAAGAGCTGCCTTGGAAACTTTGTCCATTATTGCTTATAAGCAGCCTATTACGAGAATGGAAGTGGATGAGATTCGTGGGGTCAATTCTAGTGGTGCGATTTCAAAGTTGCAGATATTTGACTTGATTCGTGAAAATGGAAAAAAAGAAGTGCTAGGGCGCCCAAATCTTTATGTGACAACGGATTATTTTTTGGATTATATGGGAATTAATAGCTTAGAAGAATTGCCAATAGTAGAAGAGACAGAGTTAATAGCAGAAGAAAGTCAGCTATTTACTGAAAGGATAGAGGATGAGAATCAATAAATATATTGCCCATGCTGGGATTGCGAGCCGTAGAAAGGCAGAAGAGTTGATAAAACAAGGGCTTGTCACTGTGAATGGACAAGTTGTTCGTGAGTTGGCGACGACGATTAAGTCAGGTGATCGTGTTGAGGTCAGTGGTCAGCCAATTTACAATGAAGAAAAAGTGTACTATCTCTTAAACAAGCCTCGCGGTGTCATTTCTAGCGTGACAGATGATAAAGGTCGTCCAACGGTAGTTGATTTGTTGCCAAATGTCACAGAGAGAATCTATCCAGTTGGTCGACTTGATTGGGATACGTCAGGTGCTTTGATTTTGACAAATGATGGCGATTTTACAGATGAGATGATTCATCCGCGAAATGAAATTGATAAGGTCTATGTAGCTCGTGTCAAGGGAATGGCTGATAAAGAAGTTCTCCGTCCCTTGACCAAAGGTGTGGAAGTTGATGGCAAAAAAACCAAACCAGCGGTTTACGAAATTCTGAAAGTAGACCCGGTTAAGAATCGTTCGGTTGTTCAGTTGACCATTCATGAAGGACGAAATCACCAAGTGAAAAAGATGTTTGAAGCTGTTGGCTTGCAAGTAGATAAACTTTCTCGTACGCAATTTGGTCATTTGAATTTAACTGGTCTTCGTCCGGGTGAAGCTCGCCGTCTCAATAAAAAAGAGGTCAGCCAGTTACATAACCTAGCTGTGACGAAGAAAAAATGATGAAAAAAATCTTTATCGAACCAGTGCGTTTTTATCAAAAGTTTATCTCGCCAGCCTTTCCACCCTCTTGTCGCTATCAGCCTACTTGCTCAAATTACATGATTCAAGCGATTGAAAAGCACGGTGCTAAAGGTGTCTTAATGGGAATTGCACGTATTTTGCGTTGTCATCCTTGGGCAGAAGGAGGAGATGATCCTGTACCAGATGTTTTTAGTTTGAAGCGCAATTATGCAGAAGACAAAGAAAGAGGTTGAGACGCATCCTCTATAAAGTGGTCAACCAGAGATT
Source organism: Streptococcus sp. HMSC034E12 (assembly GCF_001835915.1). Taxonomy (NCBI): domain Bacteria; kingdom Bacillati; phylum Bacillota; class Bacilli; order Lactobacillales; family Streptococcaceae; genus Streptococcus; species Streptococcus sp. HMSC034E12. The sequence goes on along the minus strand of NZ_KV826461.1, from coordinate 45,119 downwards.
CTTTATAAAATACTATAACTTAATAGTACAAATAAGAAAAACGGACAATTTTGACATTCTAACTAACAGAAAATCAAAATTGCTCGTTTTTTGTATTTCTCGCTGGCCTTTTGTTGCTGGTTCATCTCATACTCAATGAGAATTGAAAAGTTTTAAAGGCATTCGCTGTGTGAAATCTAAAGACTGCCAGCTAATATTGTACTTTTGTCTCCATACTTTTTTAATAGTTGGTATACTTCGTTTTTTTGTATTTCAAACGTTTCAAATTGACTAGATAGTTCTCGAAATTGATTCAGTTTTTTTTCAGAGGAATGGTTGTTTTCTTCAAGATAATCTTGTAGTAATTTAATCTTTTTAGATAATTCATCCTGATTATTTTGTAAATGCTCCAGATAATTTTTGAAATTTATGCTCGCTATAATAAATTCTGCATTGCTTCCAAAGCTATCATAAAATTTTTCATAATAATCTAAAGTCTTATCATTATAGTTGCGACGTTCAGAAGTTGATGAAGTAATCTGCTTAAATTTATAAAGCTCATTACGTTTAAGTTTATGCAGTTCTATACCAAATGTTTTAGCCTTTTTGACTAATGATTTTCCTTGTTTAGTAAAAGACTTTAGTAATGTTTCTTCTGTTAAGTCATCTAGGTCTTTTACAAAATGCCAATCACCTTCACCTCCAGGATAGTCCTTTTGCAAGCCATCAAATTGGTAATTCAGGTTGGTGAGCATAGATACAAGTTCCTTCTTTTCTGTACTAATGGGATCGCCTTTACTATTGAAGACTTGATAAATATCATAGGGTTTCACAACCAGTTCTATAGCATTTAATTGTTTTGCATAGATTTTTAACTCTTCATAGAATTTAGGCAAGAACTCATAATTAGTGACAACAGGTCCAGAGTTGATTTCTAGGTATGGACCACCTGCCATTTTTGTACTAAATAATAATGCTGATACTTGTAATTGATTGTTATCAAAGAAGCCAATGAACTCAACATTATATCCTATTTTTTTCAATAGAATAGACATTTCTACGGATTGGATAAAGGATTTTCGTTTCGCTTTTTGATAATGTTGCTTAAATGCTTCTTTAGTAATTATTTCTAAAGGCATTGTTCTGTACTCCTTAATCATTTGTAGGTTAATAAAAAGAGCTGGTGAAGCTACAGAATAAAATTATTTCTTATTTGAAAACGTTTTTATTTTGAACTATTTTATCACCCAGAATTTAACCCTGTCAAAATACTTGCTCTTGAATTTTAATATTATGAAATTTTTAATTCACCAAAATTTTGTATTTATAAAAGAATAGGCAAACGAAGCCATAGGAAATTCAGGTTTCTTACGGATTTTATTTATGGCTTAGTTGATAAAAGAAAATAAAAAAACAATCCAAAGGAGCATTTTCTCTAGAAAACAAAAGACAAACCTACCAAAATGGTGGTTTGTCTACAGTCTGAGATATTAGTTTTATGACCAGCGATTTTCAGGCGATATGCTATCGTTTGGACCATGTCTGTGGCATAAAGAGCAGGATCATTGGGTAAATCTCTAAACGCCCTGCGATCATTGCAAGAGAGAGTAGGAGTTTGGAAATAGGACCAAAGATGGCAAAGCTATCAGTTGTTCCTAACATTGGTCCAATGTTGTTGAAACAGCTAAGAACGGCACTGACGACTGTCATCAAGTTATTATTATCTAAACTAACGATGAAAATGAGAAAGATGATAATCATCGTATAAAGTACAAGGTATTTTAAGATTTTATGCTGAGTGTATTTGTCAATTACACTATGATTGACGTGCAGAGTCAATACCCGCTTTGGTGAGAGGGTGGACAATACTTGATTTTTAGCAATGCGAACCAGCATTAAGCAACGAACTACCTTTAAACCGCCGGCGGTTGAACCAGCAGAACCCCCTATACACATAAGAATGAGGAGGATGAACTGAGAAAAGAGTGGCCAAGCCGTGGTGTCTCCAAAACCAAAGCCGGTTGTAGTAATAATATTAGAGACTTGAAAAAATGAAATCTCCAAAGTTTGAGAGAGGTTTTGGTAGATATGAAAGACATTAAGGCAGATGAAAATCGTTGCAGATGCTACAATAATGAGATAAGTTCGCAATTCTTCATCGCCAAAGGATGCTTTAAATTTCCTCAATAGTAAAAAGTAATAGAGATTGAAATTCACTACAAAGATAAGTACTCCAAAACTGACTAGATACGTAATGAGAGAGCTGTTATAGTGAGCAATTCCGTCATTGTAGACACTAAAGCCTCCTGTTCCCGCTGTTCCCATGGCAATGATAAAGCTATCAAATAGAGGCATGCCTGCCAGATAATAAATCACTACAAAAATAGCAAAAAGTGCTAAATACAGCAAATAGAGAATTTGTGCAGTATCCTTTAATTTAGAGACAACTTTACCAAAAACAGGACCAGGGACTTCTGCTCGCATTACTTCCAAATGACCATTTTTATTATTTTCCATAATAGCAATAGCAAAGACGAGTACTCCCATACCTCCGATTAAGTGGGTAAAACTACGCCAAAAGAGTAAGGAATGTGACAAAACAGAGACGTCTGGTAAGATAGAAGCTCCAGTTGTTGTAAAGCCTGAACTGATCTCAAAGAAAGCGTCGATGAGATGAGGAATTTGTCCTGAAAAAACAAAAGGAAGCGCCCCAAAGAAGGACCAAAGTATCCAGCATAAGGCGACAATTAAAACCCCTTCTTTGGCATAAATATGATGATTTTTGGGCTTAAAAGAACTGCCTAAAAGTCCGACTGCCAAGAGAATGCCAATTGTAGCGCTAATTGAGAGCAGGTTTTGATTGGGTTCATGATAGATAAATGCTACAATGAGGGGAATCAGTAGCAGTCCTGCTTCAATGATTAACAATTTTGAGAGGAGGAAACGAATCATACTTCTATTCATGGCTTACCTCTCTAACAAATCATATATTTGCGTGATATTTTGGATTAGTGTCGTGACGATGATTTGGTCGCCTATTTGAATGTGGTCTTCCAGTCATTTTATTTTCTTCCTTTATTTGAAATTGCAGGGTTTCGATTTGTCCATTGGCAAGGTGGTGCATGGCTTGTAAATCAGAATATTGGGCATTCACACGTCCGCGGACAAAGTGCATAATCGTGTCAACAGCGATTCTCTTTGGTGTTACAATGCTTGAAAATTCCTGACTGTCAATGATTTCAAGCAAGCTAGTCCGATTGACTTTCGTGATATTTTTTTGAATACCCATGCTTTCAAGGAACATAGATGAAATGATATTTTCCTCATCGACACCAATCAAAGTGGCAACAGCGTCATAGTGCGGAGCACTTTCTTCTAGTAAAATGTCTTTTGCGGTACCGTCTCCTTGAACAATATGTAAATGTGGAAATTCTTGACTAAACCATTCAGCATGTCTCGGATTGATTTCAATCACCTTCAGTTTTATTTTGCTATTTTTTAGGATATTGAGTAGGTAATAAGCAATTTTCCCAGCTCCAATGAGCATCAGACTTTTTATGACTTTTGGTCGAACGAAATTATGGAAAAGAATAACCTCAACTCGGTTTCCAGTGACATAGATAGTATCATTCTGCAAAATGGTGATTTCACCGTCTGGAATGAACAATTGGTTATCGCGTTCGATGGCACAAATCAGAACATTTCCAAATTTTTTTCGGAATTGAGATAAAGTCATCTGGCAGAGGTTGCTATTTTGTTTGACTTTGAAGGCCATTAAACTGACACGTCCATTTGAAAAATGCTCCACGGAAAGCGCGTTAGGAAATTCGATGATATTTGCAATGTACCGGGCTGCTAGTAGCTCAGGATTAACAATGAGCGAAAAACCAAGAATATTTTTTTCTTTAAAATAAGAATTTGAATATTCTGGGTTAAGAGCACGAACAATCGTTTCTTTTGCCCCCCATTTTTTTAGCTAATACAGCTGAAATCATATTGACTTCATCTTGCTCCGTCATGGCAATAAAAATGTCACAATGTCCGACATCAGCCTGTTCTAAAATTTTAAAATTGGCACCGTTACCCACAATGCCCATAATATCATAACGTTTTGTAACCCTATTGAGGACAGATTCATTTTGTTCGATTAGAATCACATCATGATTTTCCGCCACAAGTGAACGGCAGAGTGCAGCTCCGACTTTACCGCCACCAACGACAATAATTTTCATCTTATACCTCCCAAGTATCCTATCCTATCATACCCTTTTTTGCAAAAATTTCATCATTTTGAAGAAAGAAAAAGAGATATTTTATTCAGAAGAGTCCAGTAATTGAAAATAAAAAGATAAAACTTGAAAATTCATCATAAAAATCTAGAAAATATGAAAAAATAAAGTTTTTTTTGTTGACATGTGCTAATAAAGTGATATACTAAGAAAGTACCCTCATTGATTTACCTCAAACCTGTTGTGATGTAAGTTAATGAGCCTTAAACCACGCTGTCTGCTGAGCTTGACTCCGGGCAGTGTGGCTATTTTTTTGCTTGATAGCAATCACAGTTCACTAAGGTAGGTGAGAAGGTTATAACATATGACAACATTTCAAAATCACATTGTTCTTTTTGAACCACAAATTCCTCAAAATACAGGAAATATCGCACGGACTTGCGCAGCAACGAATTCATCGCTTCACATCATTTTACCAATGGGATTCCCGATTGATGATCGTAAGATGAAACGGGCTGGCTTGGATTATTGGGATAAGCTGGACATTACTTATTATGACAATTTAGAAGAGTTCATGAGTAAAATGGACGGACAATTGTATTTGATTTCTAAGTTTGCGGAGAAGGTTTATGCGGAAGAAAATTTTGCAACTGTTGGAAATCACTATTTCATGTTTGGACGTGAGGATAAGGGATTGCCAGAAGATTTTATGCGTGATCATTCTGAAAAAGCCCTGCGTATTCCTATGAATGATGAACATGTCAGAAGTCTGAATTTGTCAAATACAGTCTGTATGCTGGTGTATGAAGCCCTGCGGCAACAGAATTTTGCAGGTTTGGAGCTAGTACATCACTATGCACATGACAAATTAAAATAGGATTTCTTAAAAGAATGGACGACATCGGATAAAATGCTTGCTCTAGCAGGCTTTTTTTGTTATGATTAAAGGGTCTTCAGGGCAGGGTGAAATTCCCGACCGGCGGTAATTTGCAGCTGTTGACAATCTTTTGTTTTTATATAGCGTTGTAGTTTCTTTGTGTACCTTTGAAACGCCACTTCATTTAAAAACAAAATCTTTGCCAACTGGATAGCTGTTTTAAGTCCGCGAGCGTAAGCTGATGTGGTGCAATTCCACAACCGACAGTACAGTCTGGATGGGAGAAGACGAGAGGCAATGAAGAAGGTCTAAAAGTACAGCTTTTAAATTTTATTTAAGGAAATTTTCTTATACTATTTCAAAGGTTCCGTTGATTTAGAGAAATCGTTCTTCAGCAAGCCTTCCAGCTTCTCTAATTTTTATAAATTGGAGGAACCTGTTATGACACATACACGCAAAATGGCTGTTGTTGCCATTCTTTCAGCAATTTCATTTTTGCTGATGTTCTTTGATTTCCCGATTTTACCGGGGGCTAGCTTTTTAAAGCTAGATTTCAGTATTTTACCAATCTTACTGGGATTAGTGGTGTTGGATTTAGGTGGTGCTTTGAGCATTTTATTGGTTCGTTCGGCGCTCAAACTGCTGCTGAACAATCAAGGCGTCAATACTTATATTGGCTTGCCGATGAATATCATTGCGGTTGCTGTTTTCGTAATTGCTTTTGCTTTGATTTGGAAAAAAGAGCAGACAACCGTTCATTTTCTAATCGCTTCTGTGGTGGGGACGCTCGGATTGACCTTGGCAATGCTGATTCTCAACTATGCCTATGCTATTCCACTCTATACAACATTTGCTAATTTTGATATTTCAAAGATTCTGGGTGTGGCAAACTATCTATTTGCAATGGTCATTCCATTTAATCTATTAGAAGGTGTGGTTTTTGCAGTTGCCTTCTGGCTGATTTATCTGCTTTTGAAACCAATTTTAATCAAGTATGAAAAATAAACAAACGTTTTTAACCAAGGGCTCTTTTGCCCTTTTACTTTTTGTGATTTTAGGATATGTTGTCAAGTTTCATCCTAATTATTTAAAAGGCTTTGATTGGCCAACTCAGACAATTTTGCGTGGGGATTTACCAGATTCTTTGACATTTTTCTTTTCTAACGTGACAAGTCTAATCAACATACCCGTTATTATAACTTGGGTTGTAGTTTTAGTTGGTCTTTTCCTTTATAAAAAATGGTGGAGTGAGGCGATTCTTTTGGCTGGAAATCTTGCTTTGACGGGAATTTTAGTGGCTCTTTTGAAAAATGTCTATCAACGTCCTCGTCCTACGATCCAACATTTAGTAGAAGAAGGTGGATTTTCTTTTCCGAGTGGACATGCCTTGGCTTCGACGTTAGTTGTTGGGGCGTTAGTGATTATTGTGAGCCAGCGCGTGAAAAATCGTCATCTCAGACATTTGCTGCAAGTGTTACTCATGGTATTCATTCTTACAATCATGACATCTCGCGTTTATCTAGGAGTTCATTATCCAACAGATGTTTTAGGAAGTCTTTTCTTAGGTTTAGGGATGTTGCATATTGAATTTCCTTATTATGATAAGTTGCGCTTCCAATGGCGTTTTGCAGGAAAGCAAAAATAGATTGTTAGCAGACAGTTTAGAGGAGGCAGGGTGGCAAAAGTTTTAGATAAACGTCTGATTACTCAAATTTTGTCAATAGTTGAGCAGATTCCTGTGGGAAAAGTGACTACCTATGGACAAATTGCGCATTTGATAGGGCGAGAAAGAAATGCTCGTTTGGTAGGTCGCGTCCTGTCTCAGGCTGGACTTTATGGGAAGTATCCTTGCCATCGTGTGGTTAATTCCGCAGGACGCTTAGCGCCAGCGTGGGAGGAGCAGAGACATCTCCTTTGGGCCGAAGGAGTGACTTTTAAAACGAATGGCTGTGTGGATTTGAAAAAGCACCAATGGAAGCCAACGGACATTAGTAAAGTGTAAATGGAACTCCGAACGCGAGTTCTGTTTTATTTTGTGGTACAATGAAAGTTATGAAACCATATAATTCGTTAAATGCTTATTATCGAAAACTATTTGGAGAGAAGACCTTTAAAGTTCCGATTGATGCTGGCTTTGATTGCCCTAATCGAGACGGAACGGTAGCTCATGGTGGCTGTACTTTTTGTACGGTATCTGGGTCAGGTGATGCCATTGTAGCACCAGAAGCACCGATTCGTGAGCAATTTTACAAGGAAATTGATTTTATGCATCGAAAGTGGCCTGAAGTCAAGAAATATCTAGTTTATTTTCAAAATTTCACCAATACCCATGATAAGGTGGAGGTCATTCGTGAGCGATATGAGCAAGCCATCAATGAGCCAGGAGTTGTAGGTATTAACATTGGAACCAGACCAGACTGCCTGCCTGATGAGACGATTGCTTATCTAGCAGAATTATCCGAACGCATGCATGTGACGGTAGAGCTGGGCTTGCAGACGACTTATGAAGCTACTTCGCAATTGATTAACCGCGCACATTCCTATGAATTATATGTTGAAACGGTTCAACGTCTGCGGAAATTTCCAAAAATCGAGATAGTTTCTCACTTAATCAATGGTTTACCTGGTGAAACTCACGAAATGATGATAGAAAATGTTCGCCGCTGTGTGACAGACAATGACATTCAAGGGATTAAATTACATCTTTTGCATTTAATGACCAACACACGCATGCAACGAGATTATCATGAAGGACGCTTGCAGCTGCTTAGCCAAGATGAGTATGTTTCAATTGTTTGTGACCAATTAGAAATAATCCCTAAGCATATCGTCATTCATCGGATTACAGGCGATGCGCCACGAGATATGTTAATTGGCCCTATGTGGAGCCTCAACAAATGGGAAGTTCTCAATGCGATTGAACAGGAAATGAACCGTCGCGGCAGCGTTCAAGGGTGTAAAGCAAAGGAGCAACGATTTATATGTTAAGACCATTACAAATGGCACATGCTTTTTTAGAGGAAGTAGTGACTGATGAAGACATCGTCGTTGATGCCACTATGGGCAATGGGCACGACACGCTTTTCTTGGCACGACTGGCTAAAAAAGTGTATGCTTTTGATATTCAAGAGCAAGCCGTTGAGCAAACTACCAAGCGCTTGGCAGAAGCTAAATTGGACAATGTTGAACTGCTTTTGACAGGTCACGAAAATGTGGATCAATATGTTGAAAGTATTAAAGCAGCTATTTTTAATCTAGGCTATCTTCCGTCGGCAGATAAAACAGTGATTACGCAGCCACATACAACTATTCAGGCTTTGGAAAAATTATGTCAGCGTTTAGTAGCTGGCGGTCGGATTGCAATCATGATTTACTATGGGCATGCAGGTGGCGATGTGGAGCGAGATGCAGTTTTAGACTTTGTTAGTCAATTGCCGCAGCAGGAATTTACTGTCGCCCTTTATAAAACAATCAACCAAATCAATCAGCCCCCCTTTTTAGTGATGATTGAGAAATTAAAAATGACCTAAGTGGAGAGAAAAATGGATAAGCAATATCTACATGAAAAATTGAGCTGCTTGCGCAGTCAATATCTAGATTCAACCAATGGAGAAATCTTAGCAAAGCAAGTAAATGATGCGCAGATGAGCAAAAAATGCTTCGGATTAAGAAAAAATTAGTCAATCTTGAAATGGAGCGCTGTCAAAAAATGATTGAGCATCGCGATTTATCGAAAATAGAGCAAAAAATCTCCGAGCAGAAGATGCTTTTTGAAAAATGCTGTAGGCAAAAATAAAGGAGGAAAAGGTGGACTTACTCCTTTATATTATTATCTTTTTATCTGTTCTGATTGTTTCAAATGCCACCAACAAGCTATTTCCAAGCTTGCCAACGCCACTCATACAAATTCTATTAGGGATTGGCTTGGGATTTTTCATTCCAGTTGGAACGTTTCATTTAGAGACGGAGCTGTTTCTAGCTTTAATCATTGGACCGCTACTGTTTCGAGAAGCAGAAGAAAGCGATATTACCAGTATTCTTAAGCATTGGAAGATTGTTATTTATCTGATTTTTCCAGTTATTTTTCTATCAACTTTTAGTCTTGGCTTTTTGTCACATTGGCTATGGGTGTCCCTTCCTCTTGCAGCTTGTATCGCAGTTGGAGCCGCCTTGGGTCCGACTGATTTAGTGGCTTTTGCGTCCTTATCTGAGCGCTTTACCTTTCCAAGACGTGTAGAAAATATTTTGAAAGGGGAGGGCTTGCTAAATGATGCGAGTGGTTTAGTTGCCTTTCAATTTGCCCTGACGGCTTGGACAACAGGGAAATTTTCAGCTCAGGAAGCCAGCACCTCACTTATCCTTTCAATCATTGGCGGTTTTATTGTGGGTGGTCTAACTGCTTTTTTAAATCGTCAATTGCAAAAGCTGCTGTATATGGTGCGAGCCTCAGACACAGCAGGAGAACTGTTGTTAGAATTAAGTTTACCGTTGCTGACATTCTTTTTGGCCGAAGAACTCCATGTATCAGGAATTATTGCAGTGGTCGTGGCAGGGATTTTTAAGGCTAGTCGTTTTAAAAGGATTACTTTATTAGAAGCTCAAGTTGATACCGTGACAGATACGATTTGGCAAACTGTCACATTTATGCTGAATGGATCGGTCTTTGTCATTTTAGGAATAGAGTTAGAAACGATAGCTGAACCCATTTTGAAAAGTCCGGTTTATGATAATCTCTGGCTCCTTCTAACGATTCTTTTGCTGACGATTGTGCTATTTGCCATTCGTTTTGTCATGATTTATGGCTTTTATTTCTGGAGAAGTCTGCGTTTGAAAAAGAGAATGTCGAAATATTGGAGAGATATTGCTCTGTTAACTTTTTCAGGCGTGAAAGGAACGGTGTCTATTGCGACCATTCTCTTGATTCCAACAGCGTTAGAACAAAAGTATCCTCTCTTGCTTTTCTTGGTGGCTGGGGTTACGTTGCTTAGTCTTTTGACAGGGCTTGTAATATTACCTCGTTTATCAGAAAACAAAGAAGAATCATCCGACTACCTCATGCATATTGCTATTTTAAATGACGTTGTCCAAGAATTAGAAGAAGATTTGAAACATACCAAAGTCAAGGCTCCGCTTTACGCGGCTATTGATAATTATCATGGACGAATCGAAAATCTTATCCTGGAGCAGGAAGGAAAATCTGTTCAAAAAGATTTGACAGATTTGCAATTGCTGATGCTGAGTATTGAAAGTGACGGCTTGGAACAAGCCTACGAAGAAAGAAAAATAAGCAACCGTGCCTATTCCATTTACCAACGTTATTTATGGAATATGGAGCAAAGAATCAACCGCAACCTTGCTTCGCGCTTCACTTATTTTTTGATTAGCTTTTTCAGAATGACTCGCTTATTGTTACATGAGATTGTTACGTTTGGCTCTACTTTCCGTAATTGGCTCAATCAAGATAGAGCAAAGCCTAGTAAGGCTGAAAGAGAAGAGATTGCCGAACTGTATCTAGCCAATACAGAAGTGATTATCGGGAGTTTAGAAAATCTGAAGGGCGTTTATAATACTGCGCTTATCAATTTCTTACAAGATTCGCGTATTCGTGAGACAGCAATTATTGAAAGCAGTGTTTTATTGAGCGGGTTATCACGCGTATCAAACCGAATAATATCAAGGAAATGCTACGAGGTTATTATTTGGAGCGGAAGATTATTTTTGAATACGAACACGAAAAGCTGATTTCAGCTAGTTATGCAAAATTTCTCCGTCAAAATGTCAATAATTTAGAAAATTATTCTCTCAAAGAAACCGCCAATACATTACCATACGACATGATGAACTATGTCAGACAGAAATAAAACGGGAGTGGATTGAGCACTTAGTTGCGAATTCACTCTTTTTTAAACAAAAAAATAAGCCTTGACAGGCTTATTTAGTTGGGATGGATATTTCAATGAGGTTTGTTGAATAGAGTGTCTTAATTCGAGAAACATCAATCGATTTTGTATCAATTTTTCGTTTCAAAAAAAATTCTCGAATTTTTTCAACTTCTTGTTCGCGAATGGTGCGGTGTTTATTTGAAATCAGAATTTCATAATGAAAAGGTGCTTGCGTAAAGACGACGTCTGTATTTCCAGCGGAAAAAGTCTCAACTAGTGTAGCATCTGTACTTTCTAATTGACTTTGTACAAGGCGTGCATGGCTGTTTGTCGTGTTAATAAGCTTCATCTGACTTCCTCCTATATTCTATTCCTATTATAGCACTTTTTCATAAGAAATGTGAACAATTTCTCATACTTTATGATTCTTTTTCCACATTTCAATTCCCCATTTATGACTGCCACGTTTTAATTTGGAAATAGCTTCTGCGATTGGAAACCAGACGAGCTGATTAAAATCTTCTAAAGGTGCTTGCGATTGCTCATACTGGCTTACTTCATAAATGTAAGCAGGGTTATAAAAATAGGTATCGCGGTGGCGAGAATAAAAATATTCATCTGCTTGTCCGTAATATTGACCGATTTGAGCAGTAAAACCAAGCTCTTCAATCAGTTCACGTTTTAAGGCAGTCAAGCGATCCTCATCTTGCTCAATCTCGCCTCCGGGCAAGAACCAAGCGCCGTTGGGGGCTTGCACTAAAATTATCTTTTCTTGCTTTTCATCTGGAATAACTGCATAAACGCCATAGCGATTCACATATTGAACGTCTTCTTGCTTTTCTCCAAAAGTTGCGACTGTCATATCGTTTCCACTCTTTCTTATATGCTACTAATATCATAATGCAGAAATCAAGTGCTGTCAAGGCTTTCAAGCATTTTAAGGTTCAAATTTGAAAATATCTGCTGTATATAAATTGAGCACTTTTTCAAAGAGAAGACGGAAAAGAATGGCAACGACTGTTGGGATGACAAGCCAAGCTAAGATTGCCAGTCCCATGGGAAGTCCGCCTGTAACAGAAGTGAAGAGTCCAGTCAGACCAACTAATCCAAAACCTGCTGATGCAGGCGTCCCGGTAATGGTGAAGAGCGGAACCAACAGACCAGTAGCAGCAGAGGTTGCGACAATAGGAACATAAGAGATTGGGTCCTCAAAGACATTGGTCATCATCATTTTCATTGAACCAAGGGCGACAGCAGCAGTTACACCAGGTTTATTGACGAAGAATGAATGAACAACAAGTACGATACAAGTTGTTCCGACCCCCATAGCAGAAGCACCGGCAGCGAGTCCATTTAGTCCAATGGCAAGACCGATTGCAACAGTTGAGATTGGAGCCACGATTAAGATAGCAAAAGTAACACAGATGAGAACACTCATTAAGTAAGGCTGAAGATCCGTAAAGTAGATGATTCCTTGCCCGATTAAGCTAGAAATCATTTTGACATAAGGAAGTGTGAATAACCCCACAGTCGCAAGAAGCGATCCAACGATTGGCAGAAGAACAAAATTAAAGGATTCAAATTTCCCTTCTAGCCAGAGCAATACGAGAACGCTAAGGGCACAAATTAGCATGACATTGATAATGTCCCCTGTACCAGTCGTGTAGAATCCAGTAACCATTTTGTTTGCAGTTGCCGTAATTTCAGAAGGGGCTTTTTGCTTTTGAACATATCCTAATAACTCCGTTGCTCCAGCTAATTTACTAGAAGCACCAGAACTAACAAAAGCAATGGCTGTCAGAAGCGCAGCTTTCATTCCTTTGAAATTAAATTCCAAGGCAACCAGCGTTCCAATTACGGCAGATAAAGTGGCTTGGAAAAGAACGTTAGCCACATTCCAAGTTGCAAAGAAAGCATTATTTTTGAAAAAGTCTAAAGAGAAAATAATGGCAAAGATACAGTTAGGCAGCAAGGCTACGATAACACCAATTGCGGTGCCGTTTAGAACTTTATGCAAAAATGATTTAGGGGTAAGTGATGCGGTTGTGTTTTCTTTTGTCATAAAAAACTCCTTTATTTTTGAAAAATAAAATCCGCCCTATCCCAAATGAGAATAAGGCGGAGTCATGTAAAAATGGAGATGATTATCCCATTTTAAAACGGTAGCTACGCCTTGATAAGATACTATAAATAATGATAATAATAGCTATAACCAACATAACGTAACTCCTTTTTTATTTTTCTTGTTGTCTATTATAACATCTTATTCCAAAAAAACAATAGAAAAATTGAAATTTTCTGATTATTTTGAAAAAACAGAATATCTATTATAAAATATGGGAAAACAGAAGAAAAATCTTCAAACAAATTTTACTTTTATATAAAAGTTGACACCAGGCGACAAGTTTCTTCTGTTATACTCATGATAGAAAAATGAAAGGAGCAAACAAATGAAATATGAATGGAGAAAATTAGATAAAAAACTTTATCAAGGTCCAAAAACTCCTGTGGTCATTGAACACCCTGTGCAGTCATTTATCATGTTAAATAGTCAAGGAAATCCAAATAAAGCTGACTTTTCAGAAAGGGTTTCTGCTCTTTATTCCCTCGCTTATGCGATTAAAATGGAGTATAAAAAAACTGCTCATCATCAAGAATTTACTGATTTTACCGTTTACCCTTTGGAAGGGAGTTGGCAGCAAACAGAAGCAGAGACTTTGGTAAAAGACGACTTGGTTTATACGATTATGATTGCTCAGCCAGAGTTTATTACAAATGAAATAGTTGAAACAGCTCTCGAAAAAGTAAAAGTGAAAAAGCCAAATCCATTTTATAATGAGATTCGCTTTGAACGAATAAGCGAAGGAAGCAGCGTTGCCATGCTTCATGTAGGACCATTTGACGATGAACCACAAACCTTCGCGAAAATGGATGCTTTCTGTCAAGAAAATGGGTTAAAACGCTGCACAGCATATCATCGTGAAATTTATTTGAACAATAAAAATCGCACCGCTCCAGAGAAACTAAAGACAATTTTGAGATATAGTGTTCAGTAACTAAAAAATCACTCCCTAGATTTCTAAGGAGTGACTTTCATGTTTAATTAGCATTGTTATCTGCTGGTTTTTGGATTTCTTTGTCGGCTTCATTTTCAGCTTTTTTAGCCGATTTGATGACAATTTTACCGTTGCTTGTCATGACAGCCTTGAGTTCTTTTTCACTTGGGTGTTCAAGGTAGTAGTCAGTAATGGCGTCTTCGATGTGATCTTGGATTGTCCGACGCAGAGGACGAGCTCCCATTTTCGGATCGTAACCCAAGTCAACTAATTTTTCCTTGACTTTGTCTGTCACGTCTAGGTGAATGTCATTTGTTGCAAGTCGTTCATTGACATCTTTTAGCATCAAGTCTACGATTTTTAGGAGATTTTCCTTATCAAGGGACTTAAATTCGATAATACCGTCAAAGCGGTTCATAAATTCTGGACTGAAGAAGTTGCCTAATTCACCGAGAACAGAGTTAGTCCGTCCTTCGCGTGTTGCTCCAAAACCAACATTTGCTTCAACTTTGCCAGTACCGGCGTTTGAAGTCATGATGATAATTGTATCTTTAAAGCTAACTGTGCGCCCTTGTCCGTCTGTCAGACGTCCATCGTCAAGAACTTGCAGGAACATGTGCATGACATCTGGGTGCGCTTTTTCTACTTCGTCAAGCAGAATGAGAGAATAAGGATTGCGGCGTACGCGTTCTGTCAATTGTCCGGCTTCTTCGTAGCCAACATAGCCTGGAGGTGCTCCAACGAGTTTGGCTACGCTGTGTTTTTCCATATATTCACTCATATCAAAGCGAATCATGCTGTCAGCTGAGCCAAAGAGCTCAATCGCTAATTGTTTAGAAAGTTCTGTTTTACCGACACCGGTTGGTCCGACAAAGAGGAAGGATCCAATTGGTCGATTAGGAGAGCCAAGTCCGACACGATTACGGCGAATAGCTTTGGCAATTTTATCAACGGCATCATCTTGACCGATGACATGAGCTTTCAAATCATCAGCCAGACTAATTAATTGCGATTGTTCCTTTTCTTTTAAGTCACCAACTGGGATATTTGTTTTTTGCTCAATGATATGCTCAATCGTTTTTTCACTGATGATAGGTGTATCTTGGTCTGCCATTTTATTTTGCTGCATTTCTTTGTATTTGGCAATTTGGTCACGGAAATAAGCAGCTTTTTCAAAATCTTCATCACGAGTAGCTTGTGCCTTGAGGTTTTCAGCTTCTACCAAGCGTTGATCAATAACTTTGGGATCAATAAAATTAAGTGTCAAATTCATCTTTGAACCTGCTTCGTCTAGCAAGTCAATGGCCTTATCGGGCAAGAAGCGATCTTGGATATAACGATTGGACAAGACAGCCGCCGCTTCAATAGCATCATCTGTGTATTTAACGTGATGATAGTCTTCGTATTTTTTTTGAATGCCTTTTAGAATAGTAATGGTTTCTTCAACCGTTGGTTCATCCACTTTTACTGGCTGCATCCGGCGTTCCAGTGCTGCATCTTTTTCGATAATGCGATACTCATTGAGAGTTGTGGCACCGACTAATTGGAGTTCACCGCGAGCAAGTGCTGGTTTTAGGATATTTCCAGCATCCATATTTCCATCGCCAGCAGAACCAGCTCCAACAATTTCGTGAATTTCATCAATGAATAATATAACATCTTGTCGAGAGCGAATTTCGTTCATGAGTTTTTGCATTCGCTCTTCAAATTGACCACGGATTCCAGTCCCTTGAACCAAACTAACGACATCTAAACGAATGACTTCTTTGCCTTGGAGTTTATGTGGAACATCTCCATCTACAATTTTCTGAGCTAAGCCTTCGACAACTGCTGTTTTACCGACACCAGGCTCTCCGATGAGGACTGGATTGTTCTTTGTTCGACGGTTGAGAATTTCAATGACGCGGACGATTTCCTCATCACGACCGATGACAGGGTCAATTTCACCGCGCCGAGCAAATTCGGTTACATTGATACCAAATTCTTCTAGGAGGCCTTTAGGCTGTTGCGGAGCTTGCTGGCGTGCACTCCCACCTTGATTGGAACCGTAACCTCCATTGCCGTAACCACCTCCAGATTGAGTCGGAGGGGTTTGTGGTTCTTGATGATTTTGAAAATTCCCTAGATTGTTAAAGAAATCATCAAAAGGGTCTAAGTTGTTTTGATGATTCATATTGGTCATTCCACGAAACAAGGCATTGTTTGGGTCTGTTTTCATGATTTGATAACAATTTTGACAGAGGTCAACTTGGTGTTGTTTTCCATTCACATTCGTGTAAAGATGAATGGTAGATTCATTTATTTTACAATTTTGACAAAGCATGTGCTACCTCTTTCTTTTAAAATTTGTTTGAATAATACCAATTGGTCAATAATAGTCAAATTTCTTAGTTTTATTATAGCAGTATTCTAAAACATTGCAAGAATAAAGTGTTAAAAGACAGATTTTTGTACTGAAGCGTTTTATTTTGTGTTAAATTTATCAAAAACAGGGCTTTTACTGGTATTTCATCTTTCATTTGTGGTAAAATAGTAACGTATAAATGAATAGGAGAAGGAAAATGGAATCACATTTAGTAAGAATTATCAATCGTTTAGATGCTATGACAAAAGATGGCGGCAATTTGAAACGCAATTTTGAGCGTGACGGAGTTGTTGTAGCAGAAGTAGCTTATAGCTATGACGAAGAAAATGGCTCAGTATTCACTCTTCGTGATGTAGCAGCGCATGAAACTTATACATTTGACAGTATTGATTTGATTGCTATGGAAATTTATGAGTTGTTGTATTAATTTGCTAGTCTCTAATAAGATATCCTCTAGGCACCTGCTTAGGGGGGATTTATTTTGCAATAATTTTTATTTATCTACCTTAGAATTGTCAGAAATTCTTAGAAAAAAGTGGTATACTAATAGTGATAGCAAGCATATTTCTTGACAAACAGAAAAGGAGATAGTATGGATTTATCTCGGATAACATTATTAACAGAATATGAAATTGTCGGAATCGATCTAGAGGAAGCAAGTGTCCGTCATTTAGCTGATCTAGGGATTAAGATAGGCAGTTTTATTCAAGTCATTTCAAAAACAAACGACACAGCTATTCTCTTAGTTCGAGCTGCGAGGATTGCCTTGGATAATTCTCTTTTGAAAAAGCTGGATGTTGTGCCAAAGGGCAGTAGCAAATCTTCTCTTCCTTTATCTGAGTTGGCTGTTGGAGATGTGGCATACATCGAAGCAATTCATGCAGATGGTGTTTTAAAACGACGGTTGATGGATATGGGTTTGACGAAAAACACAAAAGTTCAGTTGCAGAAAGTCGCACCATTAGGTGATCCATTAGAAATTAAGTTGAGAGGTTACGATTTGACGTTGAGAAAGTCAGAAGCGAGTCTGGTTAGTGTTGTGAAAAGCGAAAAGGGAGCAAAAGGATGAAAGAATTAGCGCTTGCGGGAAATCCGAATAGTGGAAAGACCAGTTTATTTAACATTCTAACCGGTAGTAGCCAGCATGTGGGAAATTGGCCTGGTGTCACTGTCGAGAAGAAAAGTGGTCTGTTTCGTAAAAATAAAGATATTATTATTCAAGATCTACCGGGAATTTACTCGTTGTCGCCTTATACTTCTGAAGAAGTGATTAGTAGAAATTATCTTTTAAGCGGTAATGCAGACGGGATTTTGGATGTAGTTGACGCAACCAATTTGGAACGAAATCTATACTTGAGCTTGCAATTGATTGAGACGGGGATTCCGGTTGTGCTGGCTTTAAATATGAGCGATGTCGTTGAAAAACAAGGAAAATGGATTGATACGACTAAATTAAGTTATCAACTAGGTGTGCCAGTCGTTGCGACCAGTGCTTTGAAAAAGACTGGGATTGACCAAGTCATGCAGAAGGTCTTACGAGAAATGGAGCGCACGGATGAAACGCTCTATCCTGTTTACGACAGTCATTTTGAAGCGGCCTTGTCAGAAATTATCCGCATTTTAGGAAATGCAGTACCTCAAAAACAGGCTCGGTTTTATGCCATTAAGCTTTTTGAACGCGATAAAGAATTATCTGAACAGCTGGTATTGTCTGATTTTCAAAAAACAGAGATTGAAGATGCGATTAGGATTACGGAGGAAATCTACACTGAAGACGCAGAGACCATTGTTGTTAATGCGCGCTATGAGTTTATTGAGTCAGCAGTCAAAATGGCGCTGCAAGCCGATGTTACTAAATTAAGTTTGTCAGATAAGATTGACCGTATTGTGACCAATCGTTATTTAGCTTTACCAATCTTTGCGCTTGTTATGTGGTTGGTGTATTTCCTCTCTATTCAAACGATTGGAACGATGGGAACGGATTGGACAAACGATGTTCTCTTTGGAGAATGGATTCCAAATGGTGTTAAATCATTGCTAGAGCAATTAGCTGTAGCTGACTGGCTTCAATCTTTAATCATTGATGGGATTATCGCAGGCTGCGGAGCTGTGCTAGGCTTTGTGCCTCAGATTTTTGTCTTGTTTATCTGCTTGGGCTTCTTGGAAGACATCGGCTATATGAGCCGGATTGCCTTTGTGATGGATCGAATCTTTCGGCGGTTTGGTTTATCTGGAAAATCCTTTATCCCCATGTTGATTTCGACGGGGTGTGGCGTTCCTGGTGTCATGGCGAGTAGAACCATTGAAAATGAACGTGACCGTAGAATTACCATTATGACAACAACCTTTATGCCTTGTTCTGCCAAGTTGCCGATTATTTCCTTGATTGCGGGAGCTTTCTTCCCCGGCAATCCTTGGATTGCACCAAGTGCTTATTTTGTCGGAATGGGAGCCATTGTCTTATCAGGAATTGCTCTGAAAAAGACAGCAATCCTCGGTGGCGCTGTCGCGCCCTTTATCATGGAGTTGCCGAGTTACCACCTGCCACAAGTCAAAACGGTTTTGCGCTATGCTGGTCAAAAGGCTTTGAGCTTCATTAAGCGTGCTGGAACGATTATCTTTGTGACCAATATTTTCATTTGGTTTGCTAGTTCCTATAACTTTAGCTTACAGGCGGTCGAAACAGAAGATAGTATTCTAGCCACCTTAGGAAAAGGATTAGCTTGGATCTTTAGCCCTCTTGGCTTTGGCAATTGGCGAGCAACGGTTGCGGCTATTACGGGATTGTTGGCTAAGGAAACGGTGATTTCTACTTTTGGAATCTTGTATAAAGTGACAGACGCGACAGAGACCACCAAAGAGTTGTGGACCAATCTCCAACAGCATTATACGGCACTTTCCGCTTACTCATTCCTTGTCTTTAATCTACTCTGCGCTCCTTGTTTTGCAGCGATTGGTGCGATTCATCGGGAAATGGGAAATGCTAAATGGACGTGGATTGCTATTTCATTTCAAACCCTACTGGCTTATAATGTCAGCCTTGTGATTTACCAATTTGGTCAAGTTTTGCTGTACGGAAAAGGAATATCTCCAGTGACTGTCTTTGCTCTGCTCGTTGTGGCAGCGGGTCTCTATTTCATCTTTAGAAAACCGCGCAAAGAAACAGTAGAGGTTATCACTTTAGATAGTCTGACACGTCAAACAGTATAGGAGAAATTATGTCCACGATTATTGTATTTATCATCATTTTAGTTTTAGCAGGTGCAGCTATGCACCATATCATCAAAGGAAAAGGACGCTGTGGCGATTGCGACTGCCAATGTGAAATCAAAGAAAAAATGAGACAAAAATAAAGAGAAAACTAAAAATATGCCAGAGGTTGTCAGGTTATTTGTTGTATGATTTATTAAAAAAGGAGAACACAACATGGTAAGACCTACTAGCAAGACTGAGTTGATCAGTGCAGCGACGCAGCAATATGCAAAGCTGCAGTCATTGATTTCCCAATTAACAGAAGAAGAGTTAAAGACTCCATTTGATTTTTCAAAAGATGAAAAAAAGACAGAGGCGCATTGGAAGAGGGATAAAAACCTCAGAGATGTTCTCATTCATCTTTATGAGTGGCAACAATTGCTTTTGGATTGGGTGCATTCCAATCAAAATGGTGTCGAAAAATCGTTTTTGCCAGCAGCTTATAATTGGAGAAGTTATGGTGAGATGAATGTGGCATTTTGGCAAAAACATCAACAGACACCGCTAGAAAAAGCAATCAAGTTGCTTCATCAATCACAGGAAAAAGTGCTAACCCTGGCTGAAACCTTTACAAATGAAGAGCTGTTTTCAAAGGGCATCTATAAATGGGTTGGTGGGAGTACCCTTGGCTCCTACTTTGTCAGCTGCACATCGAGTCACTACGACTGGGCCATGAAGAAGCTGAAAGCACATCAAAAGAACTGTAAAAATCAGTAAACAATCAGTATGGTTGGGAGCAAAAAAGAGGGCAACAATAGGCAAGTGAGCCACATCCAATGTGCTTCATTTCGTCCGCCGGGCTGACGGAGCAAACCAAAAGTAGTTTATCTCGTCCACCGGGTCGACGTGGTAAACTAAAAGTTATTTATCTTTTCGACTGGGTCGACAGAGCCAATCCAAAGCGGTTCATTTTATCGACCAAGTCGACAAAGCGAACCTCACGTCATTTCATCCGAGAGTCAGTCTAGCTGTTTATATAGTAGATTGAATCTAGAACAGTACGCCGTGGTTGCTAAAATATTTCTATACATTAATTTGACTTTCCTAATCAATTTGTTCACATCTTATTTCAATCTACTATAAAATAAATCGGTCCGTCAACTTAGCTGACGGACCGATTTTGTCTGAACTCATTGATATCTTATTTGCTGTTATCTCCCATTAGTAAGTCTTTTGGTTGCTTACTAAGGAGCGTGATTGAAGCAATGAGGACGGAAACGATGATAATGGCAAGTCCAAAGATGACCACCTTGGTCATATCATCAGGAGATACATGTACATTGAGGCTAGTGAGGGTCTTGTTAAAGCCATCCACTTCAGCCCCGCCTCCAAGATTGGCGCTCTTACCTTCTCGAGCTAGTTTTTCAGCAATACTACTGGTAACTTGTTTTAAAATGCTATTTCCCATCACCTTGCTGACAGCACTACCTGCAAAGTAAGCACCAATGAAGCTAAATATACTTACAAAGAGAACTTCTGTGATAAATTGGAAGAAAATCTTTGTTTTGCTAATTCCCATTGAAAGCATGATTCCCATTTCTTTTCTACGACCATTGATCCATAAGAACAAGACTAGCGTAAGAACAATCGCTCCAAAGATTAGAGTTCCGATTAAGAGGTTTCCAGTAACGCCGTAAATACCGTTAATAGAAGATTGAAGTGCTGGGAAGTTGCTTGTGCTCTTAACAAGGGTGTAGGCTTCCCAATCAATAGATGATATTTCTTTTACTTTCGCCATCACTTTATCAATATCTTGGCTACCATTTACAAAGAAAGTAGCATCTTGATAAATAGCGTTTTTATCTGTTGAACCTTGTAAAGTTTTAGTCGTTTCTAAGTCTGTGATAAAGGTATTTTCATACAATTCTTGAGGACTAGAAACGCCTCCTTTATTTTTCCCGTCAAAAATTCCGATAACTGTCACTTTAGTCGTTTTATTAGATTTGCAAACGTTATCATAGTCATAAGTATTCGATTTTATATTAATCGTATCGCCGACTTTAAGTTTGTTCTTTTCTGCAAAATCTTTATGAATTAAAGCAACATTTTTGTCATTTTTGTTGATATGTCTACCTTCAACTAGTTTGAAGGTTTCTGCGGTAAATTTATCATCTTTAGATGAATCGTTGATACCTGTTGCCATAATGGCACGGCCGAATTTTTGTTTTCTATCTTCGCTTTCAAAGTCGGTTTCTCCAGATTCAACCAATTGGTGATCAATTAAGTCAGCGATAACATTCATTCGTTTGATGTAGCCAGAGATACCTTTAACTTTTTCCACAGCTTCGATATCTTCGCCTTTAAGATTTCCTGCTCCGCGAGGGGTACCTTGGTTCACTTCGCGGTTAATCTGCATTGAGAAACTGCTAGTGATATTTTTGAAAGTCTCTTTTGAAGCAGCGTCTGTTGCATTTTTAACAGCAATACTGCCAAGTGTTAAAGTAGAGATGGCTAACAGGATTAAAAAGATAATCAGTGTTTTTATTTTTTTGCGCCATACATAGGCAAGGGCGTTCTTTATCGTTAACATATAATTTCTTCTCCTTGGAGCTCTTATTTATAATTCTTAGTGACTTCGACTAAGTTCTTATTGCTTAACTCTAAGACGACGTCCGCTTTATTAGCTAACTCTTTGCTGTGTGTCACCACAATCACACATTTATTTTTTTGTTTAGCTGATTTAATTAGGACTTCAATGATGTCCATGGCAGTACCTTCATCTAAGTTCCCAGTTGGTTCATCTGCTAAGATAATTGGTGCTGTAGATGCAAGAGCGCGTGCAATAGCAACCCGTTGCTGCTGGCCACCTGATAATCGTAATACGTTACGATGGATTTCTTTTTCGTTGAGTCCAAGTTGTAACAAGCTATCTTTATTTGCTTGAGAATTCACGAGTCGAACATTCTCCATCGGAGTTAAGTAATCGATTAAATTATAATTTTGGAAAACCAGGGAGATTTGTTTCCGTCTGTGATGGTTATAGCCTTTTTGAGCGATGTCTTGATCTTCAAAGAGGATTTTTCCTTTTGTAGGAGTATCAAGTCCTGCAAGAAGGGAAAGCAAGGTTGATTTTCCTGCACCAGATTTCCCTATAATAGCATAAAATTTTCCTTCTTCAAATGAAGCTGTGATCTGATTCAATACATTTTCTTGTAGGCTATTGTATTGGTAACTAACTGAATCCATTTTTAAAATTGTCATGTTTTGTCTCCTTAACTTATATCGGTTAAAATATCTTTTGGTTTTTTATGTAGGATAATAGAAGATGAACCTACTACTGCAAATAAAATAATGATGAGCAGTATTCCATAAGTCATCAGAATAGTAGAGGTATGTAAGTGCGGAACGATATTTTCAAAAATAGCGGATGAGCTATCTTGTTGTTGACCGCCTTTTATAAACCCTTTGAATACCATAGTGGAAATATAAGAGCCACTAATAGAAGCTAGTGCCGTACTAAATACTGATATGATAACCAGTTCCAGTATGAATTGAGAGATAATCATCGCTTTTGAAATACCGAGAGATAATAGTACTCCGATTTCATAAATCCTTTCTCTCAACCAGAACATGAGAATCAAGGAAAGAACGATGATACTTCCAATAATGATACTGAAAGTTAAAACATTAATAATCTGTTTGAAACTGGTAACAGAAGAAGAAACTGCTTCAAAAGCTTTAGAGTTTTTAACAAGATCAGTTTGCTTCCAATCAATTTTTGACTTTTTGACTGTATTGATGACTTTATCAATTTGATTTGGATTTGATACGAAATAAACGGCTGCAGATAATTTATAATCAGCTGGTTTGTAGCCTTGTAAGTATTGGCTCGATTCATAGTCCATATAGACAGTATTTTCTGTCGCATCTGAGCTTAAACCGGTTTGTTTCTCTTCTTTTTTTCCGGAGAAGATACCAGCAATTTCAAACTCTACTTCATGGAGTTGTTTAGCATCCTCATCCTTTAAGGAGGCTCCCTTTAGTTTTAGTTTATCTCCAACTTTTAAATGGTTCTTTTTAGCTAATTTTTCATGGATGAGAATCTTAGATTTATCGTCTTTACGAATTGGCTTTCCTTGTTCAAGCTTGAAAACACCACTTGCAAAGGTTGTTTCTAGAGTAGAATCACTTGTTCCTAATGCTGCGACTAGGTTGTTGAGGACAGGGTTTTGATTGTCTCTTGTGACACCTTGTTTTTTCTTGACAACAGTTTTATCTGTCAAACTTGCTAAAGCATCGTATTTGAAGTTGAATTTTGAAATTTCTTTATTCTCAAGTAATTTTTCTGCTGTTTTTAGTGAAAGTGGTCGTTCAAGTGTTTTGCTAGTTATTGTAAAGCCAGTATTTGATGCGTCATAGATTTTCTTTTCGATATTATTAGTCGCTCCCATAATAGAAAAGCTACTAGTTAAGGCAGTTGAAATGAGAGTAAGTATCAGAAATACAAGAAGAGTTTTAACTTTTTTTCGACTGATGTAATGCAAAGATTGTTTCACTACTTGCATTGTCTTCTTCCCTTCTTTAAATTTTTAAACTAAATTGGTACCGTGTTCTATGTTAAAGCAGTTACCTTAAAATAGTTTTAAGGTTTAAGATAATTTTAAGTTTTTTGGCTCCTTTTTTTCTGTTTTTTGTGTAAATTTTCATAAAATAGTAGAAAAAGGTGGAAAGACAAGGTTGGTTTCGCTCTATAACTTTCTATAAAAAAGTCTATAGGACAAATGAATGAATTTCTGCTATAATAGAATGAAGAAAATAGAAATGAGAGTTATATGGCAAAGATAATCGACGGAAAAGCTTTGGCAGAAAAATTACAAGCACAATTAGCAGAGAAAGTTCGTAAATTAAAAGACCAAACAGGCTTAGTTCCTGGACTTGTAGTCATCTTGGTCGGCAATAACCCAGCTAGTCAAATCTATGTGAGAAATAAAGAACGGTCAGCTTTGGCTGCAGGACTTCGAAGCGAAGTGGTGCGTCTGCCAGAAACAACTAGTCAAGAAGAATTGCTTGCTTTGATAGACCAATACAATCAAGATTCAGCTTGGCACGGGATTTTAGTTCAGTTGCCACTGCCAAAGCATATTGATGAAGAGGCAGTGTTGTTAGCAATTGACCCTGATAAAGATGTGGACGGCTTTCACCCAATGAATATGGGACGCCTTTGGAGTGGTCATCCTGTCATGATTCCCTCCACACCTGCTGGAATTATGGAAATGTTTCATGAGTACGGTGTAGAATTAGAAGGTAAACGTGCTGTTGTCATTGGACGGAGTAACATTGTCGGAAAGCCCATGGCACAGCTTTTACTTGCTAAAAATGCAACAGTAACTCTGACGCATTCACGGACACATCACTTGTCAGAGATTACAAAAGAAGCTGATATTTTAGTTGTAGCTATTGGTCGCGGACATTTTGTGACTAAAGATTTTGTCAAAGAAGGCGCGGTCGTGATTGATGTAGGTATGAATCGTGATGAAAATGGTAAATTGATTGGCGATGTGAAATTTGATGAAGTATCTGAAACCGCAAGTCTCATTACTCCTGTACCAAGAGGGGTTGGTCCGATGACCATTACCATGCTCATGGAGCAAACCTATCGAGCGTGTAAACGGAGTTTGAAAAAATAAGAATGTCATGGGAGTGGGACAGACAACAGCCATGATTATACTACAAACTCCCCCACAGAAAGAGTGTAATCGTGAAAATTACGTATAAAAATGGTATTTCGTAAGAAATCAAATTTGTTGCCCCAACCTGCAAGGTTGAGTAGGTTTGTAAAAGCTGATATCATCAGCATAATAAAGGCCACTCAATTGCGTATTGAGTTTTATTCTAGAAAGTAAACGAGTCTGAGACAAGAATGTCCTAGACAGGTCTTTTTTCCTTTATATAAAATAGAGGTAGACAAGGGGAATCGCAGTATGCAAAAGGAGAAAATAATGGAAGTGGTCAATTGTACATTATTGGAAAAGGTCGTTCAGCCACGTGCACTCCATAGTCACAAGGGGGATTACGGTCGCTTGTTGTTAATTGGCGGGACATATCCTTTTGGTGGAGCGATTATCATGGCAGCCTTAGCTGCAGTTCATAGCGGAGCTGGTCTAGTGACGGTGGCGACGGATAGGGAAAATATCGCAGCTCTCCACGATCATTTACCAGAAGCAATGGCTTTTGATGTACAAGATAAAAAGCTATTGACCGAGCAAGTCCAAAAAGCAGATGTAGTATTGATTGGATCAGGTTTAGCTGAAAGTAAACTTGAAAAAGCCGTTTTGCGGCTGGTAGTGAAACTTGTCAGTGAACATCAAGTCTTCATCATGGACGGTGGAGCTATTTCCCTCTTTAGCAAAGAAGCTCTGCCAATTCCAAAAGCACAGACGATTTTTA
The DNA here is from genome assembly GCF_001835915.1 of Streptococcus sp. HMSC034E12. Taxonomy (NCBI): domain Bacteria; kingdom Bacillati; phylum Bacillota; class Bacilli; order Lactobacillales; family Streptococcaceae; genus Streptococcus; species Streptococcus sp. HMSC034E12. Next base: position 19,092 of record NZ_KV826461.1, on the reverse strand, counting down.
CCCCACATCAAAAAGAGTGGGAGCGGTTGAGCGGACTAAAGATAGCTGAGCAAACGGTTGAAAAAAGCCAAGAAGCTGTTAATTCCTTCCCTGCTGGAACTATCGTTGTTCAAAAGAAGCACGGAACGACTATTTTTCAAAGTGGAAATGGAAACCATTTTCAACTGACTATTGGTGGTCCTTATCAAGCAACGGGTGGCATGGGAGATACTCTGGCAGGCATGATTGCGGGTTTTGCAAGGCAGTTCAAGACTAGTTCTTTACTGGAACGTGTAGCAGCAGCAGTCTATCTGCATTCAGCCATTGCAGAGGAGTTAAACAAAGAAAACTATGTAGTCTTGCCAACGGAAATCAGCAAAGAAATCCCTAAGTGGATGAAGAAGCTAGCTAAAAAAGAAAATATGTTATAATGAAAAAAACTGAAAAAGCATTTAAAAAATTGGAAAGTTTAACTTTTATTAGCTATTTATAAAAGTAATATTTAGCTCATGAGGTTTAGTACAAGTTGAAAGGGAGAATAAACTTTTTCAATATCCACTATCTTATGAAAATTCATTGTATTTAATGAGGTTGAGATGTTTTATCTTGACCTTATTTTTTCTGCCTTACAAAAATGTCACTTTTCTTTCTGAAAATGTAAGTTTATGTAATGGAAAGAGTGGGAAAATTTCAGTAAGATTATGCTAGTTGAAAAAAAGAAATGGAGAATGTATGATGTTACAATCTTTAAAGAAAATATCGAATGCAACGAACTTGAAAATTTTAGCTATTTTACTTGTGTTTTTAGATCATATCTACGAAATGTTTGGCGCTTTTGGCGCCCCGATGTGGATAACAATGCTAGGACGCGTAGTTTTTCCTCTTTTTATGTTTCTGGCAGCTGATAGTTTTTATTAGACTTCCTGCGAAACTAAAATCCTAGCTCACGGTTGATAATGCCAGCAATCAAATTCATTCGTAATCCAAACCGTTTGCGTCGATTTCGATAGGTTGTTGAAAATATTTTAAACGTTTTTACTTTGGCAAAAATATTCTCAACCTTGATTCTCTCTTTGGATAGCGCATGGTTATAGGCTTTATCTTCAAGAGTTAGTGGCTTCAGTTTGCTTGATTTCCTCGGAGTTTGCGCTTGTGAATACATCTTCATGATCCCTTGATAACCACTGTCTGCCAAGATTTTACCAGCTTGTCCGATGTTTCTGCGGCTCATTTTGAACAACTTCATATCGTGGCAATAGTTCACTGCAATATCCAAAGAAACAATTCTCCCTTGGCTTGTGACAATCGCCTGAGCCTTCATAGCATGATATTTCTTTTTACCAGAATAATTGGCTAGTTGATTTTTACCTCTGTTGCATCCACAATCACCGTATCCTCAGCACTAAGATGAGTTTTTGAAATCGTAAAACCACTTTGAATAAGAGTTGATTCAATCCATTGACTCCGACGGATTAAGTTGCTTTCGTGAATGCCAAAATCAGCCGCAATTTGTTCATAAGTGCGGTATTCTCGCATGTATTGAAGAGTAGCCACGAGGAGATCTTCTAAGCTTAACTTAGGGGTTCGTCCACCTTTTGCGTGTTTACGTTGATAAGCTGTTTTTAACACAGCTAACATCTCTTCAAAAGTAGTGCGCTGAACACCAACAAGGCGCTTAAATCGTGCATCAGTTAATGGTTTACTTGATTCATAATTCATAGTTTTATTGTATCATATTTTGTTTCGCAGGAAGTCTATTGTACGCATAATCGAAAAGCTTATTTGAAACGGTTGCTCTTTATGACATGGTTTATGATTATTGGAAACATGATTGTCAGTCAATTTTTCACTAATGGTCAAGTTGGGCTGGCGAATAATGCTTTTGGCGCCTTTTTCTTAGCGGGCATATCTATCTGTGCTTAGGATTTGATGGTTGAGGGTATGAAAGAAAAGAAACTTTATTCATTCTGGAAAGGATTGGGCCTTTTTCTTTTACCGATTCTTCTGGCTCTGCCGGCTTTGTTTCTATTGGGTTATCTAGCCAGTGAAAATATATCACCTCTGATGGTTCAAATTATTGCTTTTTTTATCATGGCCATTCCAAACATTATCGTGGTTGAAGGAGGGGATGTCATGGTTTACCTTGGCCTTTTCTTTTATATCTTCCGCAGACACCGCATAGCACAAATGGTGACATTAACACCAGTCTCTTTATTTGTGTATCTAACAGATCCAATGTCTGTGCAATGGATGATGGTTTTTGCGGTTATTCCAATGTATTTTTACAACGGTGAAAAAGTCGTGGTATGAAGTTATTTTTCTATCCTGTGCATATCTATCTTTTGTATATTTTGGCAAGTTTGTTGGGCTAGGCTCTGCTTAAGATATGGGAAACTAGTCTTTCCTTTTTCGTTGAGGGCTGGAAATGATTTTTTATAGATTGTTTGGTATAATAAAAATTATGAATAAAGAAGCATTACAGGAAATGAAAGGAGAGGAATGTCTGAGTATTTATCCGTGTCAACCTTGACCAAATACTTAAAATTAAAGTTTGATAAAGATCCTTATTTAGAACGAGTTTATCTGACGGGGCAAGTTTCTAATTTTCGTAGGCGACCTAATCACCAATATTTCTCTCTCAAAGATGAAAAAGCAGTCATTCAGGCAACAATTTGGGGTGGTGTTTATAAGAAGTTAGGTTTTGACTTGGAAGAGGGTATGAAGGTTAATGTCATCGGTCGTGTTCAACTATATGAACCAAGTGGATCTTATTCTATTATCATTGAAAAAGCGGAGCCAGACGGTATCGGAGTTTTGGCAATTCAGTTTGAGCAGCTCAAGAAAAAGCTAGGCGAGGAAGGGCTTTTTGAGGAGTGCTTTAAGCAAGCTTTACCGCAATTTCCAAAGAAAATTGGAGTAGTGACCAGTCCTAGTGGAGCAGTGATTCGCGATATTATCACAACTGTTAGTCGCCGTTTTCCGGGAGTTGAGATAATTCTTTATCCGACGAAGGTGCAAGGCGAAGGAGCTTCTACTGAAGTAGCAGAAAATATTCGTCGTGCTAATGGGCGAAATGATTTAGATTTACTCATTATCGGTCGAGGTGGTGGCTCAATTGAAGATCTCTGGGCGTTTAATGAGGAAGTGGTTGTCCGTGCAATTTTTGAATCGCACATTCCGATCATTTCGAGTGTGGGGCATGAAACAGATACGACCTTGGCAGATTTTGTTGCAGATAGACGGGCTGCAACGCCGACTGCGGCTGCTGAATTAGCAACACCTGTAACAAAGCTGGATCTCCTAGCACACTTGCAGCAGCAACAAAATCGGTTAGCAACTGCCACATCGAATCGTCTTACTTACAATCGTGAGCGATTAGCTAAGCTGAGTCAGTCTGTCATTTTTCGACAACCAGAACGACTGTATGATAGCTACCTGCAAAAATTAGATCAACTAAATTTACGGCTCAAGCAAAAAATTCGCGAATATTATAACGAGGAAGTGCAGCGGGCAAGGCTTTTACAACATCGTTTGGAGGCTCTAGCTCCTTTAAGGCAGGTTCAGATTTATCAAGAGCGTGTAGCTCAGTTGGAACGGCTTCTGCGCAGTAATATGGCAGTTGTTTATGACCATAAAGTGGCTGAAGTCAAGCGTCTGTCTGACGCTTTGCTCATGCTGGATACTAGCCGAATTGTGGCTCGGGGTTATGCTATTGTCAAAAAAGATGAACAGGTGTTAGAATCTATTGAGAAAATCAATAAAAAAGATCAATTAACCATTTTGATGCGAGATGGTCAGATAGAAGTTGAGGTAAAAGATGTCGAAAGAAAAGAAATTTGAAGAAAATTTAGCAGACTTAGAAGTTATCGTACAGAAGTTAGAAAACGGAGATGTGGCTTTGGAAGAAGCGATTTCTGAGTTTCAAAAGGGGATGCAGCTCTCAAAAGAATTGCAAAAAACACTAGATCAGGCAGAAAAAACGCTGGTAAAAGTTATGCAGGCTGATGGCACAGAAATGGAAATGGAATGAAACAAGACGAAAAATTAGCTAGAATTGGACAGACTATCGAGGGATTTTATGCTCAAAAAGTGGTGTCCGCTGATTTGATAGAAGCAATCCTCTATTCTGTTAATGCAGGCGGTAAGCGAATTCGTCCTCTTTTACTTTTAGAATTATTAGAAGGTCTAGGACTGGAACTGACAGAAGCACATTTCCAAGTGGCAGCAGCGCTTGAAATGATTCATACAGGCAGCTTGATTCATGATGATTTGCCGGCTATGGACGATGATGATTATCGTCGTGGTCGCTTGACCAGCCACAAGAAATTTGGCGAAGCAATGGCTATTTTAGCAGGAGATTCTCTCTTTTTGGATTCTTATGCCTTGATAGCAGAAACGGCACTACCTAGTCAAATCAAGGTAAATTTGATTGCAGAATTGTCATTAGCAGCTGGAACTTTTGGTATGGTCGGAGGTCAAGTCCTTGATATGCAGGGCGAAGGAAAGGACATCAGTTTAGCAGAGCTGCAGAATATTCATGCCAATAAGACTGGTAAACTCCTGACCTATCCTTTTATTGCTGCGGGTTTGATTGCGGAAGTGGCACAGCCACAGCAGGAAAAATTAAGAAAAATTGGTCAATTACTTGGTTTAGCTTTTCAGGTGCGAGATGATATTTTAGATATCACAGCGAACTTTGAAGACTTGGGGAAGACACCGCAGAAAGATGTGGCAGCAGAGAAAGCCACCTATCCAGCCATTTGGGGTTTGGATGGAGCAAAGCGATTCTTTGAAAAACAGATAGAGGAAACAGAGCATTTATTGGCAGAATTAGAAGTAGAGCTTGCTTTTTCAGGCGCGGCTATCAGAAAGATAATAGAAAGTTTAAAACTCAATGACGAAAGAAAGAGTAGATGTTCTAGCTTATAAGCAAGGGCTTTTTGAAACAAGAGAACAGGCCAAGCGCGGTGTGATGGCGGGCTTAGTCGTTGCTGTTGCGAATGGTGAGCGTTTCGATAAACCTGGCGAGAAAATTGATGAGACCACTGAGTTAAAACTCAAAGGCGAAAAGCTCAAATATGTTAGCCGTGGTGGCTTAAAATTAGAAAAGGCTTTGCAGGTTTTTGAGATTTCAGTTGAAAATCAGATTACGTTGGACATTGGGGCATCAACGGGTGGGTTTACGGACGTCATGCTGCAAAATGGTGCAAGGAAAGTCTACGCAGTAGATGTCGGCACCAATCAACTGGCATGGAAACTCCGACAAGATGAACGCGTCATCAGCATGGAGCAGTTTAATTTTCGTTATGCCAAGGCAACTGATTTTGAGGAGACACCTAGCTTTGCCTCCATTGATGTCAGTTTTATCTCGCTTGGTCTCATTTTGCCAGCTCTGCATAAGATTTTGGCTGAAAATGGAAAAGTCGTTGCACTTATCAAACCTCAGTTTGAAGCAGGAAGAGAGCAGATTGGCAAAAATGGGATTGTGAAAGATAAAAAAGTGCATCAAGCAGTTTTAGAAAAAGTAACGGACTTTATGGTTGAAGCAGGATTTTCCGTCAAAGATTTAGATTTCTCCCCTATTCAAGGTGGGCATGGGAATGTGGAATTTTTAGCCTATTTGGAAAAAAATCCTCATCCTGAAAAACTAGTAAAAGCAATGATTACAACGGTCGTAGAGACAGCACATAAGGAATTTAAAGATGAATAAAAAGGAAAGATTAGAAAAAATTAGACATTTTGTGTCGGACTATGAAGTTGGGACACAAGAAGCAATTGTAGAATATCTGAAGAAATCAGGAATTACAGCAACACAGGCAACTGTTTCGCGTGATATTAAAGAATTGGGCATTGTCAAAATTCCGCTGAAAAATAACACTTATATTTATGAACTACCGAAATCAGCTAGTACGAGTTTGAAGTTAGCAGACAATAATATCTTAAAGTTTGAGCTATTGGGAAATATGATCAATCTCAATCTTGTCCCTGGAAGCACAGCTTTTGTGAAGCGACAAATTGTAGAAGATTTTTCTAAGGACATTTTTAGTATTTTAGCCGATGATGACACGATTCTCCTTATTTTCCGTAGTGAAGAAATGGCTCATCAGGTATTGGAACAAATCAGAAATTGGTAGATAGCCTATGTTACTTGAAATTTCCATTAAAAATTTTGCAATTATTGAAGAGATTTCCCTCAATTTTGAGCAAGGCATGACCGTTTTGACAGGTGAAACAGGGGCTGGAAAGTCTATTATTATTGATGCTATGAACATGATGCTAGGAAGCCGCGCGACAACAGATGTGATTCGTCACGGTGCATCAAAAGCAGAGATTGAAGGGCTTTTTGCAATTGAGCAGAGTAAGGCTTTGGTTGAAATTTTTGAGCAGCAAGGGCTTGATATGACAGAGGAGCTGATTATTCGGCGGGAAATTTTTCAAAATGGGCGTAGTGTCAGTCGTATTAATGGTCAAATGGTTAATTTGTCTGTCTTGCGAGCTGTTGGACAGCATTTGGTGGATATTCACGGTCAACACGATCAAGAAGAACTCATGCGACCGCAGCTGCATATTGCCATGTTGGACGAGTTTGGAGCTGACGCATTTTTCAAGCTCAAAGCTGATTATCAACAGACTTTTGACCAGTATCGTCAGTTGCGTAAGCAGATCTTAATAATTCAAAAGAATCAAGAAGAAAATAAAGCGCGGATTGACATGCTGGAATATCAAATTGCAGAGATTGAAGCAGCTAATTTAAAAGCTAGCGAAGATTTAGCTTTAAACCAAGAGCGTGATAAGTTACTCAATCATAAGCAGATTGCGGACACTTTGACAAATGCCTATGCCATGCTGGATGATGAAGAATTTTCTAGTTTAGCGAATATTCGTTCTGCCATGAATGACATGGAAGCTATTGAAGACTATGACGCCACTTACAAAGAAATTGCGACCAACCTTTCTGAATCTTACTATGTGTTGGAAGATGTGACAAAGCGTTTGGAGGATATTCTAGAAGACTTGGATTTTGATGGTGGCCGTCTCTTAGAAGTAGAAAGTCGCCTAGATTTAATCTATAGTATTACTCGCAAATACGGCGGTCAAGTAGATGATGTCTTAGCTTATTTTGAGCAGATTTCTAAAGAATATGCTCTACTTACTGGGAAAAATCTTTCATCAGATGATTTGAACAAAGAGCTGAAAAAGCTGGAAAAAGACTTGGTTTCTCTAGCAAGCAGTCTTAGTCAGGCTCGGCACGAATTAGCCCAGCAGTTAGAAGCAGAGATTCAGCAAGAACTGCAAGATCTCTATATGGAAAAGGCGAATTTTCGAGTTCAATTTATCAAGGGAAAATTTAGCCGCGATGGGAATGAACACGTTGAATTTTATATTTCGACTAATCCCGGTGAAGATTACAAACCGCTCGTTAAGGTTGCTTCAGGTGGTGAATTGTCTCGTTTAATGTTGGCAATCAAGTCTGCTTTTTCTCGCAAGGAAGGCAAAACCAGCATTGTCTTTGATGAAGTAGATACAGGTGTATCGGGACGTGTTGCACAAGCTATTGCTCAAAAGATTCATAAAATTGGCTCGAACGGACAAGTCCTCGCAATTTCGCACCTACCACAAGTGATTGCCATTGCAGATTATCAATTTTTCATTGAGAAAATATCTGATGAGCATTCGACCGTTTCAACTGTTCGCTTGTTATCAAATGATGAGCGTGTCGAAGAAATTGCCAAAATGTTGGCGGGCGAAAATGTGACCCAAGCAGCCCTCACGCAGGCTAGAGAGCTCTTGAAAAAATGAAATACTCTTTGGCTTGTGCTAAATGGGTTGTTATCAGGAGGTAATCATGACAAATTATTTTGTAATTGGTGATGTACATGGAAAAGCAAAAATGCTAAAAGAATTACTCAAAAAATGGGATGGAGAAAGTCAGCTCATCTTTTTGGGAGATTTGATTGACCGCGGCGAGGACAGCCGAGCGGTTTTAGAGTGTGTGAAAAGTCTTGTCGACAAGCAAGGAGCGATTTGTATTTCTGGGAATCACGAATACATGTTTTTAACTTGGCTGGACAATCCTGAGAGCGGCTATGCTCATTATCGTCGCAATGGCGGTGACACAACAATCAATTCTATTTTGGGGCGACCTCTAGATACTCCTGTTGATGGAGTTGAAGACGCAAAGCGCGTGTCGGAAGAGGCGCCAGACCTCGTGTATTTTATTCGTCAGATGCCTTTCTTTGTTGAAACAGATAACTATATTTTTGTACACGCTGGAGTTGACTTAACTTTAAAAGATTGGCATGAAACAAGCGATTATCAAAAGGTTTGGATACGTGAGCCCTTTCATCAAGGTCTCAATCACACAGGGAAAATAATTGTATTTGGACATACTCCGACTTTTTATCTTTTTTCTGAGATGCCTGGGACAAGTCGCCTTTGGCAAACGCAGGATCAAAAAATTGGCATGGATGGCGGAGCTGTCTATGGCGGTGTTCTCCACGGAGTTTTATTTGGAAATGAGGGAATTTTAGAACATCATTTCATCACAAATGATGGTTTCGCGGTAGAGGATAATTAGAAGTTGAGGATGATAAAAGAGCTGGAGAAAATTCATTTAAGGTTTTCTCCAGCTCTTTTATATTATTTCCCAGCTACATTTTTTACATCTTCAATCATCAATTTTGTGGATTCGAGTCCGCCTCCGCTTAGGTACCAGAGGTCGGATGTCAAGTTTACAATAGTTTTGTTTTTAGCAGCATTTGTTTCTTGGATCAGTGAGTTATTCAGTAAGTCTTTATTGGCCGAATTGTCCCCACCGATAGCAAGAGTGCGGTTCAGAACAAAGATAATATCTGGATTGATTTGTTTGATACTTTCAAAGCTGACTTCTTGTCCATGTCTTGATTCTTTGATTTTAGCATCTGTTGGTTTGAATTTCAAAGTACTGTAAAGGAAAGCAAAACGTGATTTAGCTCCGAAAGCAGATATTGCACCTTCATTTAACATCATCGCAAGAGCATTTTTATTTGACTTTTCATTGGCAGCAACAACGGTTTGAATTTCCTTGTCTAATGTAGCTAATTCACTTTTAGCTTTTTTGGTTCCGTCTTCTCCAAAGATACTTGCTAAAGAAAGGATGTTTTTCTTGGTAGAACCCCAGTAGTCTTTGTTGACTGTTTGGAATAATACAGTAGGGGCAATTTCCTTGAGTTTCTTGACATATTGAGCTGTACGACCAGAAGCAATAATCAAGTCTGGTTTTAAAGCTGCGATAGCTTCCATATTCGGTTCTTTCATGCTACCTACATTTTTAATGCTACTTGGTAAATTTTTTAAGTAAGCAGGCAGAGTTTTCTTTGGCATACCGACAATGCTGCTTTCTTTTCCTAAAGCACGAATGGTATCAGCTGCACCTAAATCCAGTGTTACAATTTTTTTAGGGTTGGTAGGGACTTTCACATCTCCATTTGCTGTTTTGATAGTGACTTCACTAGAAGCAGATGAAGAGTTTGTCGTTTTTGAATTGGACTGTTTATTGTCGCTGCAAGCAGCGAGTAGCACAACTGCAACAGCTGCGAAGAGAGATAGAAGTAGTGTTTTTGTATTCTTTTTCATTAAAATTCCTCCAAAATTAATATTTATAGGTAAATACAAACTTTTTTACCATTGATTTCCCCAAGGGTAATGTCCATTTCATACAATGGATCTAAAATTTCTTTTCTCATGACCTGATTGGTTGTACCTTGATAAAAGACTTTTCCGTCTTTAAAGGCGACAATTTCATCAACATACTGACTGGCAATATTGATGTCATGAATGACAATGATAATCGTTTTTCCTAAGTCATCAACGAGAGACCGCAAGATTTTCATCATAGAAATACTTTGCTTAATATCTAGATTGTTTAGTGGCTCGTCCAAAAAGATAAAATCAGTGTCTTGAGTGAGCACCATAGCGATAAAAACGCGCTGCAATTGACCGCCTGAAAGCGTATCAATGAAACGTTCTCGCAGATCAGCAATATCCAAATATTCCAATGCTTGCTCCACTTTTTTGAAATCTTCTTTTGTCAAACGATCCTGACTATAAGGAAAGCGACCGAAGGAAACCAATTCTTCAACCGTTAATTTAGATTGGTAATTGATTTTTTGTTTTAAAATCGTTAATTCTTTGGCCAACTCTTTTGAATTCCAAGCTTCAATTTCTTTTCCCTTGATACTGAGAAAACCTTGATCTTTCTTGAGCAAACGACTCATAATGGAAAGCAGCGTTGATTTTCCGGCACCGTTTGGACCAATAAAAGCGGTGAATTTGCTCGGTGAAATATTCAGTTGAATATCTTCTAAAATTGCTTGATTTCCAAATGATTTGCCAACGTTTTTTAATTGCATTCTAGTGTTTTACCTCCTTAGCTAAAAGATAAAAGAAGAATAACCCTCCGACAAGCTCAATGACCATGCTGACATTGATTTGGAGCTGAAAGACGCGCTCTACCAGCATTTGTCCAGTAGTTAGAGAGAGAAAACCGAGTAAAATTGCTACTGAGAACAACCATTTGTGTTGGTATTCTTTGATTAACAGATAGGCTAAATTAGACATCATAAAGCCGAAGAACATCATAGGTCCAACGAGAGCAGTTGTCGTTGAAGTCAGCAAAACAATTGCCCATAGTATCTTTTTTTGCTCTTTTTCAACTTCTACACCTAAAATAGTCGCTGTCTTTTTATCCAAATGAAAAACATTCAAAATAGCGTTCTTCTTTAACAAATACAAACCTGCTAGTCCAATGATGATTGCAGCGACAGATAGAATATCCATATTTATTCGTTGAAAGGAAGGAAATAGTTTTGTTTGCAGTTTATCATATTCATTAGGATCCATTAGCACCTGCAAGAATGTGCTGGCGCTTCTAAAGAGCGTCCCTAGTGCCATGCAAATCAATAAAATAAATACAAATCCTTGCTGGAGTAGCTTTTTTAATGCAGGTTGCAGGCAGAAAAAGAAGCCACACTGTATGAGTAAGACTAAGATAAACTCAAGCAAAGGATGACCAGTATTGCAGATGAATTTGCTAGCAAAGAAAAGATAAATCGTCTGCATAAAGACATAGAGAGATTCCATTCCAAGAATGCTTGGTGTTAAAAAACGATTCTCTGTGATTGTTTGAAAGCTGATTGTAGCAAGACCTCCAGCTATGGCGACTAAAAGATAGGCTAGTAACTTTTGCGAGCGCAATTTCATAATAAAACCTGTTAAAGGATATTCCATTGGCATGAGATATAACAAGCCACTCAAGCTAGCTAACAAAAGCAATAGAAGTAAGCGATTTCTTGTTTGACTCTTCATTTTATTCATGAGCAGCACCTCGCCACAAAAGATACACGAACGCCAAACTACCCAAAATTCCTAAAATCAAGCTGACGGAGACTTCGTAAGGGCGAATGACTAGACGAGCTACAATATCACAGATCAAGATGAGACAGGAACCAGTTAATGCGGTCAGTCCCTTAATGCGTGTGATATGGTCACCATAAAATTTCCGAATGATGTTTGGAACAATGACTCCGATAAATGGAAGAGAGCCGACTGTAATCATCGTCACACTTGTCGTCAATGCAATGAGAAACAACGTCATTCCTTCCATTTGGTAAAAGGAAATGCCTAGATTATGACTAGCGTCTTCCCCTAGATTCATAATGGTAAACGTGGCTGATAGCTTCCATACTGCAATCAAGATGATTAAACTTAAAAATAACCATTCATATTGATGTTTCTGAATCATGGAAAAAGAGCCTTGTGTCCATGAAGTCATGCTTTGGACAAGCTCAAAACGATAGGCAATGATTTCTCCTGCTGCACTAATCACTCCACTATAAATAATTCCGACAAGCGGTAACAACCATTTTTCTTTAAATGAGAATTTTCTGATAAGTCTAATAAAAATAATCGTAAAAAAAATAGCAGATACAAAAGCAAATAGCATTTTTTGCGCTAATGTGGCTGACGGAAAGAAAAATAAACTAAGCAACATACCAAATTTTGCAGCCTCGACCGTTCCAACCGTGCTAGGAGCAGCAAAATGATTTTGTGTAACAGTCTGCATAAGAAGCCCGGCAATGCTCATGCTAGAGCCTGCTAGGAGAATGCTGACTGTCCTTGGCAAGCGCGACTCTAAAAATAGCAGCCCAGTCTGCTTATCTCCGTGTAGCAGCTGCCACCACGAAAAGTGACCAGAACCAACTGTAATTGAAATCATAACAAGAGCAAGACAAAGAATTCCTAAAAATTTTGTCTGTTTCATTTATCAACCCTTTCTTCAAAGCAACAGCTTCAATAAGATACATCACTAGGCTAACAAAAAAATAAAACAGTGTCAATTATTTTCTGAAAATTTAATAATTCTGTTTATTTAGAAAAATAGAAAGCTCTACACACCTTTTACACATTTTATCCAGAAAAATTATTCCACAAAAAGTTATTTTTTTGATATAATAAATTAAATAGATAAAATTTATAAAAGTAGGAAAACTATGACAAAAATCAAAATTGTAACGGATTCATCTATTACGATTGAACCGCAAGTTGTAGAGGATTTAGAGATTACAATCGTTCCTTTGTCTGTAATGGTAGATGGTGTTGTTTATTCAGACGCTGACTTAAAAGAAGGAGAGTTTCTTCGTTTGATGCAGTCAAGCAAAAATCTACCGAAAACCAGTCAACCACCAGTTGGTGTTTTTGCAGAAATCTTTGAAACACTCGGAGAAACTGCCGATAAAATCATTTCTATCCATATGTCGCATGCTTTGTCTGGAACGGTCGAAGCTGCACGACAAGGGGCAACCTTGGCAAATGTAGATGTAACAGTGATTGATAGCTCTTTTACGGATCAAGCTTTGAAGTTTCAAGTGGTTGAAGCTGCAAAACTAGCAAAAGAAGGTGCAGACTTTGATGCTATTTTAGCAAGAATCGAAGAAGTACGTGAAAAAACAGAATTGTATATCGGTGTGTCAACGCTTGAAAATCTTGTAAAAGGTGGTCGTATTAGTCGTGTGACTGGGCTTCTCAGTTCGTTGCTTAATATTCGAGTAGTTATGCAAATGAAAAACAATGAATTACAACCGATTGTTAAGGGGCGTGGTGTAAAAACCTTCAAAAAATGGGTTAATGATTTAGTTGAAAGCTTAAAAGATAAAAAAGTGGCAGAGATTGGAATTTCGTATGCAGGAACTGCCGAATTGGCGAACGAAATGAAACAGATTTTGCAACCGTGTGTGGAAAAAACGATTTCTGTTTTGAAGACTGGTTCTATTATTCAAACACATACAGGTGAAAATGCGTGGGCAGTCCTCGTTCGCTATGAATAAGTTTGATATCTTTGGAAAAATTGAAAAAAGTTCGTTTTGTGCTTGACCTAATAACATTTTTTAGATATGATAATACTTGTTAGAGTTAGTGACTACTAATTCATAAAATATTTTGGAGGATTTGTTAAATGGCTAACAAACAAGATTTGATTGCAAAAGTAGCAGAAGCTACAGAATTGACTAAGAAAGATTCAGCAGCAGCAGTTGATGCGGTATTTGCAGCAGTAACTGAATACCTTGCAGCTGGTGAAAAAGTTCAATTGATTGGTTTTGGTAACTTTGAAGTTCGTGAACGTGCAGCTCGTAAAGGCCGCAACCCACAAACTGGTGCAGAAATCACAATAGCAGCTTCTAAAGTACCAGCATTTAAAGCAGGTAAAGCTCTTAAAGACGCTGTTAAATAATAGCGATTTAAAAAGCCTATTGCGTCAAGCTTTCTAGCTTGTACAATAGGCTTTTTCTTGTGTTTTGGGGCATTTTTGGGGCATAAAATCAATAGTTTTCCATGATGTCAGCCACATTTGACTTCATTTTCTTGGTGATGTGGGTGTAAATTTGAACAGCCGTCTTTGAATCAGCATGACCGACACGATCCATAATAGCTTTAAGTGGGACATTGTTTTCAGCCAGACGGCTGACTAGAGTATGACGGAAGATGTGGCTGGTAAGATTTTTCCGAATCGGCGTTTCCAATCGCTCGTTGGCAGCTTTAAGAGCTAGGTTGAAAGAGTTAGTTTGAATAGGAACTCCGTTTTTAGTTGTGAAAAGGTAGCCCATGTCTCTATATCGTAGATTGGTGTTTTTTTCCAGTTCATTCATGAACTCCAATTCTTTGAGGATTTCCATTTCACGGTTGGTCATGATTGTTTCCCGGTAGGAGGCAAGAGTTTTGGGAGTTGTTTTTTCGCCGTTACGGTAGCCCTCTGTGTGGTCATAGGTTCCGTGCAACTGTAGGATTCTGGTTTCAAAATTATAATTTGTTGGTTCGATACTGACTGCCTCACCAATACGGCAGCCATTTAGGCTCATGAACTCAGACAGTAACCCTAAACGGTAAGTGTTGGGGCGTCGATATAACTCTTTAAGAAGCGGTTGGATTTCATCCTCTTCAAGATATTTTTCTTCAATTTTCTTCCAATCTTCCAAAGTTTTCTTTATTCGCGGGAGCTTGGCCCGCCGAGACGGATTATCTTTAATAATATTCAGATCAACAGCGTAATCAAAAGCAAGGTTGAGCATAGATTTGTGACGTTCTTTCTTGTTTCTGGAGCAGTCGAGATTGTCTAGGTAAGTTTGGACATATTTGGGATCAATATTGACCACTTTTACATTCAGTCCAAAAGACTCTCTTATTTCTTTGATATTGCCCATTAACGAAGCGATAGACGACCGTTTTATCTCTTGCTGATAAAATCCCCACCACTGGTCTAAAAGAGCTGTAAAGAGCATTTCTGACGTTTTTAGGTTATTCAAAAGGTTAGTTATCTTAGTATCAAGTATCTTTTGGGCTTCTTTTCGTATTCTGGGGGTGTCTTTCTCCATGAGTATAGACGTTCTTTTCCATTTGTTGGTATAAGGGTCACGGTATCTTTCGATAAAATTTACTTTTCCGCTTTTGTGTTGTTCTACCCACATTGTGTTTTCTCCTTAAATTTGGTAAAATGGGTATAGGAAAACGACCTTTTGAATGGTTGTTTCTTATACAATCGTTTTTGCCTCACGCTCAGAGTCGCCAAACTTTGAGAGCGTGGGGCTTTTTTATTTAATAAATTTTTTCAAAAACCATAGTAGCTTGAATTCTATCACCACCACCTAGTCCTTTACTTCCGCCATTGCTAGTAGCAATGGTATGTAGACGATAACCTTTTTTGGCTTGTTTATTGATTGCATTTTCTAACTCTGTTAAATTTCCTGAACCAGTTCCAATAAATTTTTCTTTTAAAGTTACCTGTAATACGACGTAATGAAGATTCTCAATACCTGAAGCGGAAGAGAAAGATCCTTCTTCTTTTGCTTTGTCAAAAAATCCCATTTATTTACTCCTTGAATATTTTTTAGAAAATAGGGTGGCAACACCAAATGAAATGATACCAAGAATCAAAAAGAATATCCCTAAAACTGGTATCACAAACATCAATAGTAGACCTAAAATAATCATTACAATACCAGCCTGTTTATAGTCTTTTGTTGTGTAGTCTTTTGATTGTCGGATAGCTTTTTTCTTAACTTTAGCTGAACTTTTCTCTTTTGAAGATTTTACAATGTCCGATAATCCAAAAGTTGTTTTGCGATATACTTTGTTATACATTGCTTTTTTAGGTTTTTTAATCCAGCCTATTCCTTTTTGTCCATATCCTGGAATCACCGCTTTTTTTATTTGGCGCTTCCACTTTGATGTAGTCCTAGCTTTTAAGCTTCTTTTTAAACTAGGAGTTCTCATTCCTATTTTCATAAAACACTTCTTTATCTTTCTACCGGCATAAAATTGCCAACCACCTTACCGATGATACGGGGTTCTTCTTCCCATTTTGCGAATTTATCATCGTATTTGTCATTGATAGAGACGAGCCTTAGGCCATCTTTTTCTTTATAGACTTTCTTGATATAGCTTTGACCGTCCCAATCCACGGCATAAATGGCGCCATCATAGTCCCAACCAGTATCTTTAATAAGGGCGACAGATCCGTCAAGAAATTTAGGTTCCATGGAATCTCCATAGACCCAAGAAGCAAAGTCGTGGTCTATATCTTTGTTGTAGAATACGACATCGTAGTTACGATCTTCCATGTAGTCGTAACCATTTCCGGCAGATAATTTCTCGAATACATGATATTCAGTAAGCTGCTCGGAAATTTCTGTTTTCTGCGACCGTTTTTGTTCTTCTAGCTGCGTTTTAGCCGTGTCTAGTACAATTACCCTACGAGGTTCTTCCAAGCGCTCTACGGTCTCAGAAATAGCTTTTGCCGTAGTGGAAAGAGTGGGAGATGTGTTCGCAGAAGCAAATCTTGGGTCAATGTCGGATTTTAATAAACCAAAATAATCAGCTATTTTTTGGATGTTTCCAGGGATAGGCAAGGTATTCCCTTTTATATAGTCGTTAAAAGTACTTCTTGGAATATTGAGCGCGTCAGCTATTTGTGATTGTTTTAAATTTTTTTCAAATAAAATTTTTTGAAGATTGTTAGATACAACTTCCATCGCTTCTAACTCATGCGGAGTTAATTTTCCTCGTCCTCTAGCCATTTTTTTGCTCCTTTCTATTTATCCTTTTTACTATATAATACCGTTTTAAATCGTACTTGTAAACAAAAAAATATAAAAAAATCCGATTTTTTTCGTAAAAAGCTCTTGACATCCGGTTTAAATCGGATTATAATATAATCAAGCTTAGAGATAAGCAAATAAAATGAAAGGAAAAATCATTATGCTAAAGCGCCGGCGCAAGAAAAAAGACCCTTGGCTGACACAGCCAAGAGCCACAGTAATAGCAGCGATAATCGCACTTATCGCAGTTATACTCCAACTCTTATTTAAATAAGAGTCACGCCGAAGGAGTAGTAAGAACGGGGCGCAAGCCCCAACTCTTACACCGTCATTCTAGCATAATGCGAGGTGAAAAGCAATGGACAAAAACAAACTTTGGACAGTCGGAGGACTGGTCGCTGTTGGTGTGATAATCGCTATTGTGATTTGGAATTTGATATTTTAGAGGAAGCAAAATGAAAGATAATATTGATCGTGAAATCATTGTTATAGAACCTGGGTATTCTAAGGAACAAATCAAAAGGATTATCGGACATTATAACAAAAAACAAAAGGAACAAATAAAAATAACCACTTTTGAAAGTCCTAAAGTACCTGAAAGTGAATTATTTAAAAATGCCCTTTTAAAAGGGGTTGCTTATGGTGTTTTTATGTTATTTTTCGGCATTCCTTTTCTACTATGGGGAGTTTTATCTAACTATAGTACAAATGCTGCAAATGTTTATGGAATACTTGCGTTTATCTTTACTTTATTTGTTATTATTTCTCTTGAGGATAAGTAATTTTTACTTTCGTAGAAACTTATCTTTGATTTTTAATTTAAGTAAAAACCAAGTTTTTTTGTGAGAAAGTGAAACAACAAAGTCTTTTATAGATCTAATTCTATGTTGCCTCCAATGAACTTGAATGACTCTTACCCGCCCTTTCCTTTCTGCGGCGACATTTGGGTATGTATCTGGAACGGGATTGAAAGGGACTACTAAAAAGCGTTGTGGAGATTCAATTTCAAGAAAAAAATCATGTCTATATGTTCTAGGAAATTTGAAAGCAAAGTATCTAGCTTCTTTTGAATAAGGAGCAATGATAATAGGGAGATCAGAAGTCTTATCTTCTATCTCGTAACGGTTATGATTATTGCAATGAATAACTTTTATTTCTTTGTGAATAAATTCTCCCCAATCAGAAAGATGATATTGAAACTTATCTTGAGTAACCATTAAGCCTACTACAGTGAAAGGGAGAGATGATTCATTCACAAAAGTAATTTTGACAAACATTGTCTTAGAAGATTCGTCAAAAATCGCTTGACTGTTGGAAATCCCTATTTTATACAATTCACGATAATGCTTTATCACAAAAAGGTAAGTGGACATTAGGATAGATACTAACGAGATTACAAGTGCAAGCTGCATATTATTTCTCCAATCATTTTTATTACATTATACCACAGAAAAGGAGGTGAGGAGAGGTGCAGAAAATGACGTTACGAGCGCTACGAGTTAATAACAATTTGTCTGCTAAAGAAGCTGCTAAAAAAATAGGTATTCATCATCAAACTTTACTAAAATATGAACATGATAGTTCTAGAATTCCGCTAGACTTACTGCATAAATTAGCAAATTTATATCAGATTGATCCTAATTTTATTTTTTTAGGCCATAAATCCGATTTAAAACAGATTTAGAAAGGAGAAGACGACCGTATCGCCGTCACTGAAGTTTACTTCATTTGCGATATAAGTACCGTTAGCAGTATGAAATAAAAGCGCTATGGAATGTTTGCTAAACAGACTGTTAAGGTACGGTTCTAATTCGGACTTAGTCATGATTTATCCTCCTTCCTAGGTTGATAAGTCGATTATAACAAAAAAGCAACTGAAAAATCAGCTGCTTACCAAAAATACTAACTTAATTATAGCACAGAAAGGAACAATTTACTATGCCAAAAGCAGAAATAATTTACAGGCCTGCCAATCAGTCTGAAAAAGCAACATATGGCGACTATGCACACCTTTGCCAAATCTGGGAAGGGTTGACAGTCGGAACTGCTAAAGGTTGGGCGGCAGAAATGAGAGAACATCCAGACTTTCGACAATTCATTGACAACCCAACTCACAGAATCGTCTTTGTCAATTACGAAGGATTTCGCCTGTTCGTCAAATGGAAATCCCGTAACCGATACAGACCCAAAAAAGAAACACTGGCAGAAATGTTAGAGAACATTAAAACAGAAAAACGGTTAGGGGTGTAACATGCAAAACTACGAACAAATGCGCGTGATTATGAACTGGGAGCGCGACCATTACAGGCTAGGCAACGAATACAAGAATAAGCTAGCCAAGAAGCCAGTCGAAGTAGTCAAGCAGGAATTGGCTGAGATAGCCGAAGAATGGAATAGCGTTAGCTTTTCAGTCGTGCCAAAAGGCGCTATGAAGATTGACGGCGATAAAGTGACGATATTTAAAAAAGGAGAAGTCAAATGAAAT
>NZ_KV826460.1:0-418 GCF_001835915.1 Streptococcus sp. HMSC034E12 | reverse complement strand
TTGAAACATTCTTTGATGAGAGAATGGCGCCGCTGCGTTTCAAGGCTCTTATCCAAGGCGCAGGAAAAGAAATCCAAATTGACAAAATCAGACAGTTACTGACACTAACAGAAAACTGGCTGTCTGAAATGAATAAGATTGTCCCTGAAAAAGGGCGCACAATTGTAGAAGGAGAAATAGTAAATGAATAAAACAGACGCACTCATGGAAGCCGTAAAAATGCAAGGAGAGCAAGCAGTTCAGCTTGTAAACCAAAATGAAACCTTGAAGGAAATCTTAAAAGAGATGACCGGGCTAAAAGAAGAAATGGATAAAACGGCAGCGACTACCAAGCGACGACTTGGAGAAGTTGAAAACTTAGTCTCTGAAATCGACAAACGCGTGCATATTGACGACGCAGAAGCTAGCGAGATTAAAA
>NZ_KV826459.1:0-4218 GCF_001835915.1 Streptococcus sp. HMSC034E12 | reverse complement strand
TGTCGATTTTGTATAAAGCTCCAATAGTTGTTATAAGAGTAATTAGTGCTGGCGCTACGACTGTCACAACTTTCTTAGCAATATCATATTGTTTGTTTGTCAAATTCATTATTTTTCTCCTTTTTCTTTTAAATATTTTTTGAGCACTTCAAAAAATTCTTTAAAAAGCGCTGTGTCAATGCCTAATTTTTCAAAATTTTCCAAAACGGATTTCATCTCAAAAAATAGGTAACCGAGATATAAGACTTGTAATGTCCCTAACCCAATGCCTTCTGGTAGTAGGACAGAGAGTGGAATACAAAAAGCAAGTAAGGCAATGCTAGAGATTTTCCGCAGAATCCCGTTGATTCCCTCCTTGCTCTTAAATTCAATTTTGGGATTGATTTTGGCGGCTAATGTGCCAGTTAAAAAATCAATCACCATAGCGCCCATGATAAGAGTTAATGTGAACACAATCAATTTGTCTTGTGTGTTCACGAAACCTCTTAACGCATGAGACCATTCAAAATTTACAAATGACATAAATTCCCTCCTCTCTACTCAATTTTAGGCATGACGATTGTCAATACGCCCTTTTGCAGCATTTCTGCAACTGTTTGATTTTGGTACGTGTAACTTTCGCTTTGCTGCATTTGGAACTTAAAGATAGTAGCAGTACCTTGCGCCCATTTCGGATTAGTGTCAAGCGGATAAGGCATAGACACAATGTCGTTATTAAAATAATGTTTATCTTTTATTAACGGCTTGATAAACGCTGCAACTTTGCTATAAGTTGGAGCTGGCATACCCCCGTTTTGTCCGATAGCAAGAGCAATTAAAACTTCTGTGATGGTTGACACAGATTCTAATAGCTGCTTATTTTCAGTTGCTGCTTGTTCTGCTTTACTAGCAGTTTCTTTATTCTTCTGTAGTTGTTCGTCAACTTGGTTAAATTTATCATTCTCTGCTTTTTTTGGGAAGTTCTCTTGATAGATTTGTTCCAAAGCTAGTTTAAAGAGCTCTCCACTCTCTTTGCTAACAAAATCCGGGTCAAAGAATGCTGGGTAGATAACACCCTCCGAATTGCCTAAAACAACTCGTGTTTTGTAAGGTTCTCCACCTTTGTAGTCAAGCGATTTGCTTAAAAATTCTAGTTTCATAATTTCCTCTTTCTACGCGGTTCTGCGCCAACGATAAATTGTGATGTAAGGTTGCAAGGTACTCGCTTCGCCTGAACGACCAACAACTTCTGTAAAGTGGTTGAAATTGCGTCCAGAATGGATATTTGTGCCACTAACGCGATAAGTTGCTGTAGAGTTCTTCAAACGTTCCTCGTTCTTGTTCCCGGCCTGAAATCCCAGACTGCCTGTATCTCCACCAACAGAGCCAATCATAGCTTCGTATGTTCCGCTATCGTGCCTATGCTTTTTAGAGCCACTCGTCTTATTAGCTGAGTTAAAGTCTGCGTCCGCCTCATCAACGCCAACTAGCACCCTGCCGTTACCAAAACGTTCCCAAACACCACCCATAAATGTCGCAGGATTGGTTGGTTCGGTAGACTGGTAGATAGAGCCAATAGGATAAAAATTGTCGATTCCTTCCACAACCCAAGGTGTCCAGTTGCCAGTCTGATAATGTCTATAACGATACCAGACTTTACCCCCATTCCTATGGGTAAAACGTTGAGTCGCTTCTTTTTCCGATACGTTACCTATCTTAAATGTTTCTAAGACACCCCAGTCATTGTTTGGTGTATCCTTATTCGCCCAAGCGCCACCACCTTCGATAAGGTCGTTCGCACTAACGTCGCCTGCCCGTTCAACACAATGCCGCAAGAACCCGTCAATATATGTGTTTCCCTTGACGTCAAGCGCTCCACGCTCGCGGACTTTATCAACTCCCACTCCATCTTTATCGTAGGAAAATACCACCGCTTCTGTACCGACAACCGCACTAAATTCTGTACGCGTGAACTTGTCTTCTAATATACCCAGTACAGTCCAAGAACTGTTAGCGGCATACTCGCCTTGTAAATTAGCGTTTGAATTGACTAGGCTAGATACAGTCGTCCATGTGCCACCCGCTGGGCCTGTGTCAACCTTATAATCATTCGAGCCAAATTTGGCAACTTTAAATGTTAACTTCATTTGGTTTTTTTGCACACCGTTTACGGTTAGCGGGGCGACTTTAGCATTACGCGTAATTGTCAAGGTACTAGACTGAGTGCCAGAACGTACAACGTCAAATTTCAAAACGAGTGAGAAATACTCTAAGATATTCACCATTCTTTCAATCGTGTTGCTGGTACGTCCTCGACTGTCTGTCACTCTAGCTCTAATTGTCACATTTCCTATATAATTCATAATTCCCAAGCTACCGCCCTGCGTTGTCGTAGACTGGTTCTTGCCGACAATTTCTGCGTAATAGCCTGTAATCGTTGAGCCGTAAGCGCCCGTCGCTTGTCCAAAATTGACCTTGATATTAGACAAGATTTGGATAAAGGCTTGCTCGCCCGGCACAACGCTAGCTGCTGCGGTATTGGTGTCCGTTAAAGTAAAGCCGGTCAATTTAGGCTTGACATCATCTGGCACGGTCGCGGTGAAAGTTGTTGATTTCTCACCAATCTTCTTTCCGCCACTATATGTCTCGACTATTAGCGTACCCCATCCGCTTTCTGAATTGGGTATATCATTAGCGAAATCTTTCGGAATTGTCCAAGCAAAACTCGTATCAACATCATTAGCAATGACTGTATTCTTCCCGTACCACGCACACCTTATCGCATGTTTAAAGGTATTAACAGCACGATTGACCGTGATGTTAATATTACTTCCCATCACGCCATTAGGCGCTGTGATAGAGCTTGCGCGTGGTATGTTTGTTAGCGGTAGATTAAAACTTGCAGTTGCCGAACCATAATTGCTTATGTCGGCATGCAAAGTAGCAGAGATAGTAATGCTTTTAGTGCCGTCTGGGTTATGATTAACTAGATAATCTTTAGCCCATAAAGCCTTAACCTGTCCCTGCGAAATAGACATATCCACTCTTGCGTCCTCGCGAATACCACCAACGTTGAGTGACAAGAGCTTGCCTGTCGCTCCCCAAAGAGCCGCATAACCGTTCGCAATTAACCGCACTTGTACATTAACTACCGAAAAGTTCCCTTCGATGTTCGGTGCGTTCCATGCCGAGAAGACCTCTAGCTGTAGGTTATGCCCCCATGCGCCACTAAAATTACTTCTTGCCATTAAATACCTCCTACATATCTAATTACGTTCATATCAAGATTTAAGTGGTACTGTTCTTCTCTAAAACGACCGATCTGCAAGGTTTTAGTAAACACTCCGTTTTCTATTTTCAAAATTCCTTGCGAGATATACGCCACCTCTGAGCCTGCGGAATAGAAACTAATGCGATTGTCGCTAACCAAAACCGATGAAGAACCGTCTTTCTTTCCGATTGTCAGCCCTTCATTAGAAGCACTCATATAGTTGTCAAGGAAACTCCAGCGCTGCGCCATATCGCCTAAATTCGTTTCAATCTTCGCCACTCGTCGAGTAGCAGCGATTAAATCTTTTTCGGCTTTAGCCTTTCCTGCTGCGTCTGCTCTCAGAAATTCTTGGTAAGCCGCAAACCACTTATTAACAGTATCAAGACTGGCTTTGGCCTCCAGTTCAGCCCGCATAATGCTGTTTTTTTCATTTAAAGCATTTATTTGCTCTTGGGTTAATGTGCCGTCGGCTTTTGAGTTGATGTTCTGTTCGATTTCTTTGAGCTTCTCTTCGTCTATCGCTCCCTTATCACCTTTTGGTACAACAATAGACTTATTATCGCTAAAGGTGACTTTCACCCCGTCCGCTTGCTTTTCAGCCTTAGTAACCGTAATAGACTTACCGTCTGAGCCTTTCACGCCGTCATTGATGTTAGTAAAAGTAACTTGCTCTCTGGCAACCTCTTTTCCATCAATCAAGGCAATAGCTGTCAACACTAGCTTACTGGACATGCCAGCCGCCTGAACTTCAAAAGTTGGAGATGTGCCAAATCCTTGATTATCAACTAACCATTTCCACGTACACTCAACTGGCTTCTGCCCTCTCTTTAAGCTCGGATAGATTGTTGATTGTCCTTGATTGTTTTTAAAGACAATCCCATTGTTGGTCGCAAGTTTAATTGTGTAGGGCGCTGCTTCGAGCGCCAACTGCTCAACTCTTTGCAATAGCTCGTTGGCAATCTGACTCG
>NZ_KV826458.1:0-1059 GCF_001835915.1 Streptococcus sp. HMSC034E12 | reverse complement strand
GATAAATTGCAATAAAAAGTGCAACGTTTACTCGTACTCATCCACTAGAGCTTCATAAGCAGTTCTGTAAGCTAAACATTTTCGTGGTCGGTGATTGATATCATATAAGGCCTTGTTCAAAGCCTCATCAGATATAGCAGCTAAATCTGTTTTCTTTGGGAAATATTCTCTTAGTAAGCCATTTGCGTTTTCATTACCTCCTCTCTGCCAAGATGAATAGGCGTCCGCAAAGAAAAAGGAAAATCCTAACTTCTCTACCAGAGGATAGCAGGCGAACTCTTTTCCCCTGTCTGAAGTGAAGGTTTTAAGAGTCTCTTTTGGAAATAGTTTACAAAGTTGTTCGATGGCTGAAAACATGGATTTGGCTGTTCTGTCTGGTATCTTGAAAGCTAAGTAAAAACGAGTTTTTCGCTCTAGAAAGGTCGCTAAACAGCCCTTGCTTTTGCCTCTGGAAGACACCACAGTATCAAGTTCCCAGTGGCCAAAAGTTTCACGATTCCGAACCTCTTTAGGACGTTTGGCAATCGGCGTGCCAATCCTAAATCTTCCACGTGTTTCTTTGGGTTGTCGAGTTCTTCCTTTACGACGAAGGACGCTTAAATCCAGATCAATCAAACCAGTATAGAGCCAATTATAGATGGTTTTAAAAGCGACCATTGGCTTTTGTTCAAGCTGATAGCGCCCAGAAATTTGTTCAGGCGACCAGGAAGATTTTAAACCGTTCTCAATTTCCTTTTTCAACTTTGGTGTTAAACAAGACTTCCGACCTTTTTGTTTAGCCCTGCGGTCGTACTCTTCCTGTGCTAAGACTGCAGAATAGCCATTTTGACATCGTCTTAACTCTCTTGAAATGGTAGACTTATGGACGCCAAGTTTACTTGCAATTTGGCAAGGTTTCAAACCTAATTCCAAGTAGGTTTCTATCTTTATTCGGTCGGTTATGGTAAGATGGAAGTAGCTCATAGTTTTTCCTCGGGATTCTGTTTGTGTGGTTACTTACAGTTTACACCAATGAAACGCTATGAGTTTTTTTGTTGCACTATATTTTACAATTTATCA
>NZ_KV826457.1:2189-2547 GCF_001835915.1 Streptococcus sp. HMSC034E12 | reverse complement strand
ATGAAGTTCTGTTTCAATTTTATGCAGACAAAGGTTATATGGAATTGTCTTGTTGCGTTTACGGTGGTATGTGCGGCTTTACTTTTGACACAGACGAAATAAGTACTGGCAATATGAGTAATCTAGAACGTGAATGCGCTGGATATGTCCGAAATTATATTAACAATTTAGTTAAAGCTGGAATAATTGAGGTAGGGCATGACTAAAATACTATACACAAAAGAGAGTGCACGTAAGCTGTGGACAGAAGCGAGAGATAAATATCAGAATCAATTAGATTCCAAGACAAGGAAGAATTCGCATTCGCACGAAATGCACGAAACGATACTAGAAGATAGATGGCTGAAATATCGGATAC
>NZ_KV826457.1:0-2089 GCF_001835915.1 Streptococcus sp. HMSC034E12 | reverse complement strand
AAATCATTATTTGAAAGAATTATAACGAACACAAGAAGATTCTTCTGCAAACATTATTACGTTAAGATACATGGTCGTTGGCTATCTTGTTATGTGGAGTGCAAAAAATGCGGCCGTGTAAAAAAAGAAAAACCATACATGACGATTCACGAAAAGTAAAAAAAGCCGAGCGCACACTCGACCTCAAATGATAAATAAAAGACAAGATTATTATATCAAAAAGAGGTCAAGTGTGCAAATGCGTCTATTTAATAATATCAACAGGAATCAAACGAAGAGAGCTGCATACAAGAAGCTGTCACAATATCGTAGACTGCAGCGTATCGCTGGCGAGCCATACTCTCCTAAAATTACAACGACTTATTCTTTCGAACCAAAAAGTTTTACGGGTTTGCTAAGTCAGCAAACAGAGACTATGGTCTTGCGCAAGGTAGCAGCAGAGCAAGAACTGGATAAAATAAGAGAAGCTATCAATGCTATTTGTGACCCGTATCAAAGACAAATTATTATTGAGAAGTATTGTAGCAAGCATATCAAGAGCGATATTGAAATTTATATGGATTTAAACTATACAGAATCAGAGTTTTATCGATTACTAGAAAATGGAATCCTTGAATTTGCGGAAAGTTACAGAAACGGGAACTTATTAGTATTTGAAAGCGAAAACGACGAACTAGAATTATTTGGGAGAAACACACCAGAAAGTGCTAAGAAACTCTTGGGGGATTAGCATATTTGGTAGGGTAAAATAGTATCGTTGATAAATTAGATAGACGAGTGCGAGCGCTAGGCAGAGCTAGCAAACTAACGAAGCTGAAACGATTTATTTATTAAGGCTAAGCTATGAGGTTCGATTCCTCTCGCTCGTGTTTCTAAGGCTGTACTATAAAAATAAAAAAGGAGCACAATAATAAATAACGATTATGGACATTAACCTACTACACGGCGATTGCCTTGAACTGATGAAAGATATACCAGACAAGTCGGTTGACCTTATCCTGACTGACCCGCCTTACAACATCGGAAAAGCCAAATGGGATAAGATACCAAACTATATTGAATGGTGTGGTAAGTGGTTCATTGAGTGCCAGAGAGTGCTGAAGGATAACGGGTCATTTTATTGGTGGCAGAACGACATGGTTCAGATTGCTCAACTGATGGAGTGGCTAAGGAATAACAGCGGGTTTGTATTTAATTCGTTTATCGCTTGGGACAAGGGCGACTTTAGGGCGCTTAGTTGGAAAACTCCGAGCGAAGGAAGTAACTTGAGGTCTTGGTTTAACGTATGCGAATATTGCTTGTCATATACGCTACAAGATGCATACGGGCTTAATCATTATTTGATGCAAGAAGAGAAACTGCTGCCGGTTCAAAAATATCTTTTAGAGGAACGAAGAAAGACCGGTCTGAGCAACAGTGAAATCAAAGAACTATTGGGACAAAATACAGTTCATTACTTCTCGCTGAAAGCATCACATTGGAGAATGCCCAGTCAAGAAAATTATAAAATACTTCAATCAACGGGATTTTTTGGTCGCGATTATCAATCTTTATTTTCGGAATATATCGAGATAAAAGAAACCGGCAGGAAGGGCAGGTATACACACAACCTCGACACAAATCACAACAACGTCTGGCGCTCACAGGAACGCAACAACGGCAAACAGCACCCGACACAAAAGCCGAACGACCTGATGGAACGAATAATCAAAACATCCAGCAACCAAGGCGACACGGTGCTGGATTTATTTATGGGTTCGGGAAGTACCGGGGTAGCGTGCAAGAACCTAAACCGCAACTTCATCGGCATAGAACTGGATGATAAATACTTTGAAATAGCAAAACGGCGGATAAACGAAGCATGAAATAAACCTGAACAAATAACGATGGTGTGAAGTGATGGTTACATTCTGTATCCGCAAAGATAGTCTTTTGTGGGCTGTCTTTAACGCATTATAAGTGTGAGGTGCTATTATAGTAGTATCGAATGATAAGGATAAGGCAGTAGTCAAAGGCTGTTGTCTTTTCTTGTGCAGAGAGGAGTGCAAGCTTGTCTCTTTTTAGTTGTCAGGAGGTGATGGAAAATTGA
>NZ_KV826456.1:0-403 GCF_001835915.1 Streptococcus sp. HMSC034E12 | reverse complement strand
TCTTTGTTGGTTAGATGCATACGAAAAGTAGGGCGATAAAAACGCTTATCGCTCAGTTTACGACTATCCTTCTGTATAAGCTTCCAGTAGCGTTTGATGGCCTTGTATTCATGGGATTTTCGATCGAATTGATTCATGATTTGAACACGGACACGACTCATAGCACGGCTGAGATGTTGGACAATATGAAAACGATCTAGAACGATTTTAGCACAAGGAAAAAGCTGCTTAGCTAAGGCATAGTAAGGACTAAACATATCCATCGTAATGATTTTCACCTGACAGCGAACAGCTCTATCGTATCGAAGAAAGTGATCACGAATAACAGCTTGTGTTCTACCTTCAAGAACAGTGATGATATTGAGTTTTTCAAAATCTTGCGCAATGAAACTCATCTTTCCCT
>NZ_KV826455.1:0-337 GCF_001835915.1 Streptococcus sp. HMSC034E12 | reverse complement strand
AACGTAATAATGCTTACAGAAAAAACGCTTTGTGTTCGTTATAATTCTTTCAAATAATGATTTCAATTCATATTTTATTCGGTCTAAAAAATCAAACATAGCCTTATTACCTTTTTTATTTACTTAATTTTGGATCAATAGGAATAACTATATCAGGATTAAAATACATACGGTATTTTGTATCAACACCTTTGACATACGACTTTTTCCCACTGATTACGTGAGTATGGATAACGCTTTGGTCTGTTTCTCATTTTGTTGCTTCACCTCAACTCAACTCTTTTATTCTATCGTTACAGAAACGTATCCGATATTTCAGCCATCTATCTTCTAGTAT
>NZ_KV826454.1:0-47839 GCF_001835915.1 Streptococcus sp. HMSC034E12 | reverse complement strand
CCATGATTCGAGAATTAAGAGCCTACTTAAAAGACTATAGCGATTAAGACAAGTCAGGACTTTCCTTTTTTAAAAGTTATAAATTTCGAATGATTTTCTTCGTGCATTTGGCATGAAAAAGCAGAAACCCTCTTGTAAAATGGAAGAAATTTTGATATGATAATAAATGTCGTGTAATCGGCAAATACTCATTTCAGATGAATTGTGAAGCCGTTGCCTATGGGTGGTTTTGCGAGTTGAAATCTGGGAGAGGAAAAAACAATAAAGGAGACATTACTCATGGCAGTAATTTCAATGAAACAACTTCTTGAGGCTGGTGTACACTTTGGTCACCAAACTCGTCGCTGGAACCCTAAGATGGCGAAGTATATCTTCACAGAACGTAACGGTATCCACGTTATCGACTTGCAACAAACTGTAAAATTTGCAGATCAAGCATACGACTTTATGCGTGACGCAGCTGCTAACGATGCAGTTATCTTGTTTGTTGGTACGAAAAAACAAGCTGCTGATGCTGTAAAAGAAGAAGCAGAACGTGCTGGTCAATA
This sequence comes from Streptococcus sp. HMSC034E12, assembly GCF_001835915.1. Lineage (NCBI taxonomy): Bacteria > Bacillati > Bacillota > Bacilli > Lactobacillales > Streptococcaceae > Streptococcus > Streptococcus sp. HMSC034E12. The sequence continues at coordinate 47,291 of NZ_KV826454.1, read as the reverse complement.
CTATATCAACCACCGTTGGTTGGGTGGAACACTTACAAACTGGGAAACGATTCAAAAACGTGTTGCTCGTTTGAAAGAAATCAAACGTATGGAAGAAGACGGAATTTTTGATGTTCTTCCTAAAAAAGAAGTCGCTCTTCTTAACAAACAACGCGCTCGTCTTGAAAAATTCTTGGGTGGTATCGAAGAAATGCCACGTATTCCAGATGTGATGTATGTTGTGGATCCACATAAAGAACAAATCGCTGTTAAAGAAGCTAAGAAATTAGGTATTCCAGTTGTAGCGATGGTGGATACAAATACAGATCCAGATGACATTGATGTCATCATTCCAGCTAACGACGATGCTATTCGTGCTGTTAAGTTAATTACTGCGAAAATGGCTGATGCAATTATCGAAGGCCGTCAAGGTGAAGATAACGTTGAATCAGTAGAAGCAGAATTAGCTGCAACTGATTCACAAGCAGATTCTATCGAAGAAATCGTTGAAGTTGTCGAAGGCTCAAACGAATAATCAAGTAACGAACTTATGGGGCGGGGCCTAGCCCTCCCCTTTTTATTAAATAAAACCGTAATATCTTAATTGGAGGATCAAAATGGCAGAAATTACAGCTAAGCTTGTAAAAGAATTGCGTGAAAAATCTGGTGCTGGTGTCATGGACGCTAAAAAAGCACTTGTAGAAGTAGATGGCGATATCGAAAAAGCAATTGAATTGCTTCGTGAAAAAGGTATGGCAAAAGCTGCTAAAAAAGCAGACCGTGTTGCTGCTGAAGGATTGACTGGTGTCTATGTAAACGGCAATGTTGCCGCTATCGTTGAAGTGAACTCAGAAACAGACTTTGTAGCAAAAAATGCTCAATTCGTTGAATTGGTAAACGAAACAGCTAAAGTAATCGCAGAAGGCAAACCAGCTAACAACGAAGAAGCTCTTGCTTTGACAATGCCTTCAGGTGAAACACTTGAAGCTGCTTATGTTAGTGCAACTGCTACAATCGGAGAAAAAATCTCATTCCGTCGTTTTGCAGTTGTTGAAAAAGCAGATGATCAAGTATTTGGAGCTTACCAACACAATGGTGGACGTATCGGTGTTATCACAGTTCTTTCAGGCAGTGACGAAGATCTTGCAAAACACGTGGCAATGCACGTTGCCGCTATGAAACCTTCTGTTCTTTCATACAAAGAATTGAGTGAAGAATTTATCCATGATGAATTGGCTCAAATGAACCACAAAATTGATCAAGACAACGAAAGTCGTGCAATGGTTGGTAAACCAGCGCTTCCACACTACAAATTTGGTTCTAAACTTCAATTGACGGATGAAGTGATTGCACAAGCTGAAGAAGACATCAAAGCTGGTCTTGCAGCTGAAGGTAAACCAGAAAAAATCTGGGACAAAATTATTCCTGGTAAAATGGATCGCTTCATGCTGGACAATACAAAAGTTGACCAAGCTTACACATTACTTGCGCAAGTCTATATCATGGACGACAGCAAGACTGTTGAAGCATTTCTTGAAAGCCAAGGTGTGACAATTGCAAGCTTCACTCGTTTTGAAGTAGGTGACGGCATTGAAAAAGCTGCCAATGATTTTGAATCAGAAGTAGCTGCAACTATGGCTGCTGCACTTGGTCAAAACTAAGGCAATCAATAGTTAGTGTTTAAATCATAAATAAAAAGGTTAGAGAGCTGATATAACTCTCTAGCCTTTTCTAATAGTGTCTGCGATTATTTTACAATTTTTTTCGTGAATCCCTTGTGAGAAATCACAGAGTCTACAAATATTAAAACGATTAAAGAAATTAGTAGATAGGTAATTTCGGAGTAGGTAAAAGCGATTCGATATGTTTGTGTAAAGAGAATAGCACAGACACTTACAGCAATGATGGCTAAATCAATTGTCCATTTTGTTTTAGGTTTTATTGAAGACGGTTCAAATAAAAATGGAGCAAATAAGCAGATGACTAACGGGACGACTTGGACATCCACATAATCAGCAGAAATAACTGTAAAAAAGAATAAAGTTGAAACCAACCAAACCAGTACATGACGTGTATATTTGAACCAATCCATTTTCATTCATTTGGCCTCCTTTTATTATTATCGTCAAATTTTCATCTATATTATAACGCTTTAAAATTAAAAGGCAAGCGCTTACACTCTAATTATTCCTATTCTATAAGCTTTTTCACTTGCTTGAATAATCAGACTTTTCAGTTTTTCATTTAGGTCTTTTTCTTTCAAAAATAAGAGATTTTCGGTATAATATTAGTCAAAGATAGTCAATGTCAGTTGCTCATTTATGGAGCAAAAGAAAGAACTGGAAGAAAGGGTTGTCATGAGCCATAAGAATACGTCAGACAGTATTGAGGAATACATCAAAGCAATTTTAGCTCAAGCTGGGATTGCAGAGTTGAAGCGCAGTGAAATTGCGGATGTTTTTCAGGTTGTTCCAAGTCAGATAAATTATGTCATCAAGACACGTTTTACGGAAAGTCGTGGCTATGTTGTTGAAAGCAAGCGTGGTGGAGGCGGCTACATTCGGATTGGTCGGATTGAATTCTCTAATCATCATGAGCTGCTTTGTGATTTACTGCATAGCGTTGGCGAGCAAATCAGTCAACAGGTCTTTACAGATATCATTCAGTTATTGTTTGATGAAAAAATCATGACAGAACGAGAAGGGAATCTTCTTTTAGCGACGACAACAGACAGGGTATTGGGAGTAAATGCTGCACAGATTCGTGCGCAGATGTTAAAGAAAATTTTACAACAAGTTGATAGAAAAGGGAAAAACTAATATATGAAATATTCAAAAGCTTTGACAGAAAGTATTGAGTCGGCACAACTGTTAGCGAGTCATTTTGAAACGGATTATTTGGAGTCTTGGCATTTGTTGATTGCCATGGCGAATAATCCTTATAGTGTTGCGGGTTCAGTTTTAAATGATTATCCGCTTGAAATTGATGATTTTGAGAAAGCAGCCTTTCATATCACAGGAAAGATTTATCAACAAGAGGGAAGCTTTACCATTTGGCCGTTTTCTCATCGTATGAAAGTGTTGTTTTTGACAGCTGAGCGAATTGCAGAGGTTGTGCATGCTAAGAATCTTGGGACAGAGCATGTGTTGTTAGCTATGCTGTTTGACCGAGGAAGTTTGGCGGCACGTCTCCTTGAATTTACAGGCTTTAGCTATGAGGATAAAGAAGGCGTTTTGCGTATGACCGATCTTCGGAAAAACTTAGAGCATAAGGCTAGCTGGGGTAAAGAAGATATAAAGGCTATTCGCCACTTAAATAAAAATACTGCTGCAGCGAAACAAACGATGGTCAATATGATGGGGATGCCTCCTTCTACCAGTGGTGGACTAGAAGATTATACCCGTGATTTAACCGAAATGGCTCGTGCTGGTCTTTTAGAACCGGTCATTGGGCGGGATAAAGAGATTTCTCGCATGCTTCAGATTTTAAGTCGCAAGACGAAAAATAATCCAGTGTTGGTAGGAGATGCAGGAGTTGGGAAGACAGCATTAGCCCTTGGTTTGGCGCAACGTGTGGCAGCTGGTCAAGTTCCAAATGAGCTTGCAAAGATGAGAGTTCTGGAGCTGGATTTGATGAATGTGGTAGCTGGGACTCGTTTTCGCGGTGATTTTGAAGAGCGGATGAACAATATTATCAATGATATTGAAGCAGACGGGCATGTGATTCTCTTTATTGATGAGCTTCATACTATTATGGGTTCTGGCAGTGGGATTGATTCGACATTAGATGCAGCGAACATTCTCAAGCCAGCTTTGGCTAGAGGAACACTTAGAACGGTCGGCGCAACGACACAAGAAGAGTACCAGAAATATATTGAAAAAGATGCGGCTCTTTCACGGCGATTTGCCAAGGTTACTATTGAAGAGCCTACGGTAGCTGATAGTATTGCGATTTTACAGGGGCTCAAGAAAAGCTATGAAGAACACCACAAAGTGGTGATTACAGATTCAGCGATTGGGACAGCTGTTAAGTATGCTCATCGTTATCTAACAAGTAAACATCTACCTGACTCGGCGATCGATTTGCTAGATGAAGCTGCCGCAACGGTACAAAATAAAGGTCCGCAAAATCATGTAAAAACAGAATTGAGTGCAGCAGACGAGGCTTTAATGGCAGGCGATTGGAAAAAGGTTGGCACTTTGTTGGAAAAAGAAAGTCAGCCAATTGTCTACAAACTAAAGGTTAAAGACGAGGATATTTTGGTAACACTCAGCGGTTTATCGGGAATTCCTGTGCAAAAGTTGACGCAAACAGATGCGAAGAAATACCTCCATTTAGAAAAGGAACTGCACAAACGGGTCATTGGGCAAAATGAAGCAATTTCTGCTATCAGTCGAGCGATTCGGCGCAATCAATCCGGCATTCGCACCAGCAAACGTCCAATTGGCTCCTTTATGTTCTTGGGTCCAACTGGGGTTGGAAAAACTGAGCTGGCTAAGGCTTTAGCGGAAGTTCTTTTTGATGACGAAACAGCATTGATTCGTTTTGATATGAGTGAATATATGGAGAAATTTGCTGCCAGTCGACTTAATGGAGCGCCTCCAGGTTATGTCGGTTATGAAGAAGGGGGCGAATTAACTGAAAAAGTTCGCAATCGTCCGTACTCTGTACTCCTCTTTGATGAGGTAGAAAAAGCACATCCTGATATTTTCAATGTGCTTCTACAAGTCTTAGATGACGGGGTGCTGACCGACAGTAAGGGACGCAAGGTGGATTTTTCCAATACCATTATCATTATGACTAGCAATCTTGGTGCGACAAGTTTGCGGGATGATAAGACGGTCGGTTTTGGAGCGCGTGATGCCCGCTTTGATCATGAAAGCATGGAAAAACGGATGATGGAAGAACTCAAGAAAAGTTATCGTCCGGAATTTATCAATCGGATTGATGAAAAGGTTGTTTTCCATAGCCTGACTAGCGAAGACATGCAAGAAGTGGTAAAAATTATGGTGAAGCCACTCATTGTCAGTCTCGCTGAAAAAGGAATTGAACTGAAATTCCAACCTAGTGCTTTGAAACTTCTGGCTCAAGAGGGTTATGACCCTGAAATGGGAGCTCGTCCACTGCGCAGAACTCTACAAACTCAGGTAGAAGATCATTTATCCGAATTACTTTTAGCTGGTGAGTTACAGATGGGACAAAGTTTGAAAGTCGGTGTCAAAACTGGACAGCTGAAGTTTGAAGTGCTCTGAGTTTTTCCTTGAAACATTTAGGGATAGATAAGGACTTAAAAGATGAACATTCGTGAAATGACAGAAACGGATTATGATCAGGTTTATCAATTGTGGTTATCATGTGCAGGCATGGGATTGAATGATTTAGATGATTCAAAAGAGGGAATTGCTCGTTTTTTGCAGAGAAATCCTCAAACTTGTCTGGTGGCAGTAGAAAATCAAACGATTATCGGAGCGATTTTAGTTGGTTCGGACGGACGAAGAGCCTATAATCTATCATACAGCTGTTCATCCGAACTATCGCAGGAGAGGGATTGCTCGGCAGTTGGTTGAGACAGTTTTAACTGTCTTAGATGATTTGAAAATTCATAAGGTCGCCTTGGTTGTCTTTAAAAGAAATAAAGAGGGGAATCAGTTTTGGGAGAAATTAGGTTTCTCTGTTCGAGAAGATCTTATTTACCGCAATCAAGCGAGGACTGAAATGACTCGGATAGATACCTGGTAGAAATTACTCTTTAAATAAAAAGCACCAACCATTTGGGAATAATTTTCCAGATGATTGGTGTCTTTTAATGTTTAGACTTGTAGCAATTCTTCAATTTCCGCAAGGCTGTTGGCTTGGGAAATGGCACCGCGGAGTTTGGCCGCGCCAGCCGTTCCGCGGAGGTAATGAGGTGCTAAGCCACGAAATTCTCTAATGGCGATATGTTCGCCCTTGAGGTCAATTAGACGTTTCAAATGATCGTAAGCGACTTGCATTTTATCCTCAAAGCTGAGATCAGGCAGGATTTCTCCTGTTTCAAAATAGTGGTTAATCTGATGAAAAAGATACGGATTGCCCATAGCAGCGCGCCCAATCATGACAGCATCTGCCCCCACTTCTTCTATACGCTGTTGAGCATCTTGGACAGTACGAATATCGCCATTGGCAATAAAAGGAATCTTGGTTAAGGCTTGCGCAACATTGTGGAGGGTTTCAAGATCAGCGTGACCGGTATACATTTGTTCGCGTGTGCGTCCGTGCATAGCAAGAGCTGACACACCAGCAGCTTCAGCTGCCAGTGCATTTTCCACAGCTAGTGAGGCGTCCGACCAACCAGTGCGCATTTTTACAGTCAACGGAATATCTAGAACAGAACGAACTTTATTGATAATAGAATAGATTTTTTCTGGATCTTTGAGCCATTTTGCCCCAGCTTCGTTTTTAACAATTTTATTGACGGGACAGCCCATATTGATGTCCACAATATCTGTTTGGGTATTTTCTTGGATAAATTCGGCTGCGCGCGCCAAACTATCTTCGTCACTGCCAAACAACTGAATGGAAACGGGATGTTCTTCTTCGTCAATATGCAGCATGTGGAGTGTTTTTTCGTTGTTGTATTGAATGCCCTTGTCTGAAACCATTTCCATGACGACAAGACCTGCACCCAGCTCTTTTGCAATTGTCCGAAAAGCCGAATTGGTCACTCCTGCCATAGGAGCGAGAACAGTCCGGTTGGGAATTTTTACATCACCAATCAAAAAAGCGGTATTAAGATTTGTCACGAATGAGTTCCTCCAAGTCTTTCTCGTCAAAATGATACGTGCTTTGGCAGAATTGGCAAGTGATTTCAGCACCGTGGTCTTCATCTCGCATTTCTTCAAGATCTGACTTAGGTAGGCTTGAGAGGGCATTTAAAAACCGCTCTTTGCTGCAATCACATTGGAAGCGGAGCTTTTCTTCTGACAAGCGTTTGTAGGGATCGTTGCCATAGATAGCTGAAAGCAAGGCTTCAATATGGTTTTCAGATTCCAAAAGTGTTGAAATAGCAGGCATTTCTTGGATTCGTTTTTCAAAGCGGGTGATTTCTTCTTCTTTGGCACCTGGAAGGACTTGCAAGAGGAAGCCACCAGCAACCTTGACCTTGTCATTGGCATCTAGTAGAACATTCAACCCGACAGCTGACGGAGTTTGCTGGCTTTCTGTTAGATAGAATGCCAAATCTTCGCCAATTTCACCGGACACAAGCGGAGTCATAGAATGATAAGGATTTCCAGTTCCATAGTCTGTAATGACGAGGAATTCGCCATTTCCAACGAATGGTCCGACCAGCACTTCGCCAGTCGCGGTTTTTTTAATGTCTACGCCGGGATTTTGCACATAACCTTTGACAGTACCTTTTGTATCTGCAACGGTGATAATAGCACCGAGAGAGCTTGTCCCTAGCACTTTGACGGTGATTTTTGTATCTCCTTTTTCGTTTGCGGCAAGGATTTGACTGGCAATGAGCGTGCGACCTAGTGCTACAGTTGAGCTGGCCTGAGTGTGATGTTTTTCTTGAGCTGTCCGAACGGTTTCAGTACTGTCCAGTACATAAGCTCGGAAAGCTCCGTTTTCTGAAATAGTTTTAATAATCTTGTCCATACCTTTTATTGTAACATAAAAAAAGAAAAGGGAGCGGGACAAAAATCGGTATTTCGTAAGAAATTGATTTTGTTGTCCCACCCCGCATAGTTGACGAGGTTGTTGTCATTCTTTGCATAGCAAGGAATGACAACAACCAAGCATCTATTTCGTTTCGGTGAAAAAATAGTATATTATAAGAATTTAGGAAACTTTTGTCCTAAACTCTTGTTCCAGTCCATTAGTTTTCGTTTGTAGTCCGTTCATCCACTTCTTTTTGAGTTTCTTTTCCCTGATCTAGCAAAGCTTGGATAATCTTTTGGTCGCGTAGTTTAACAGAGTCGTTAATGGTTTCAGCGGATTGGATAACGGTCGCTTCAAGGAGAGCGCGTTTTTCCCGTCCTTTGTCAATGGCTTCGATAATACCTTGGTTTTGAGCGACTAAGCTTTCAGCCAACTTAGTGACAGATTCGACTGCAATTGTTGGATTTTGCGAGATTCTCTCCATTTGTGGAATGACTTCTTTGCTGGTTTCAGCCAGCATTTGAAGCGCTGCATTGTTGGCATTAGAAATGGCGTCCGCTACCTGACCAGATTTCATTGATTGTTGCAAAATGCCTAGTTGAGCAATAGAGAGCTTCATGGTCGGAATGGTATTGCGACGGAGCATTCCGAGCTTTTGGCGCATATCAGAAGACACCTTCACGAGATTACGCATTTGCGGGGTAGTGGCCCAAGCAACATACAGACGGCTGATGTATTCAGTGTGTTGCTGTTCCAATGTATTGACAACTTCAGTCAAGCGGGCCAATTCTTGTGATTTGGTTTGGTAATCTAGAGTGGCGGTATCTAATTGTGCCACTTTATTTTGAAGAGTCAAGGCACGCGCACTAGCTTCTCTTTGACTGGCTTCAATAAAGGATATGACACCGACTAGATTTTCAATGGATTTGGTATTGTCTTCGATCAACATCTCAGCAGAAACGATATTGCGTGCGAGTACATCTTCTTGCTTGACGACAGTAGCAGCCATTCCGTCCATTTTTTGCTCGATATTTTGTGAATCAAAATAGAACTCTTGCAAGGTATTCTTACTTTGTTTAAAGAGTTTTTCTAAGAAATTTGGCTTTTTATCTAGTTCTGCAATTTGAGCATCCTTGTACTTAGCAACAAAACCATTTAACTCTTTATTAGTGTTTTTTAGCAATTCATCGACTTGTGGGATTTGAAGTTTCTTTTGCTCGGCTAAAATACGGTTGACAGTGTTATTAACATCTTCGACCGCGGCTTGTCCAAAATCTAAAAGAGCATTTTGGTCGGAAATAAAGTTATCTACCAACTGAGGGGCTTTTGCTATGATAGCATTTTGTTGTTCAGGAGTTAATTTTTCCAAAAAAGTTAACTGCCCATTTGCTTGGGTTTTGGTTGATTCAATAATCTCGGTGGTTTTATCCGTTTTCGTAATGGCATTGTTAGCGATTTTGTCAATGTCGAAGTTAAATTCTTGGCTCATAAGGTCTCCTTTTGATGTTATAGTTCTGTGTTCGTCTCTTTTTTAGTTAAAATCCGCAAGCTGATATCAAAGTCTCGTAGGTCAGCTTCGTTGAGCTGACGGAGTGTTTCATCCAAGTCTAAATCAAACTGTTCAATAGCCACTTTGGCACTGGAGAGCCGTTCCTTGGCATTGTAAAAATCTTTCGGGGAAGTCTTGATTTTTAGGTAGCCCTCCAAAATATCCTCATAATGCTCCATTTGAGACTGATGGATCGCAGTTAATTCTTCCTTGTTGTTGCTTTCTGACTGAGAAATTTTCTTGAGAATAGCTTCATGGTCGGTTTGGATATTGTGAATGGTTTCGAGCAATTCTGGTGCTAATTCTTCAAGGCTTGACTTTGTACTCTCAGCATCTTGCGTGCGGAGGTTGTAAAGTTGAGCATGAATGTCTGCTGTTACGTCTTGCACTTTCCGTTGAATCCGCTGGTAAATCTCAGGTGAGATATGTTTTCTCAAGGTATCAGTCCGACCTTGGATATAGCTTAATTGAGGCAAGAGCTGTTCAGCCAACTGTTGGTATTTTTCATAAGCCCTTTCTTCCAGATAAGCATCTAATTGTTTGATTCGACTATCTGCGGTACCGATTTCCTCTTTCAAATCTTCAATTTGCTGACTGGCGTTAGGTCTTGTGATTTTTTTCGGCTGATGGGTTGCATAGTAGTAAATTCCGTAGCCTATCCCGACAGCAAAGAGGATCGGGATGAGGTACTGCATAATAATACCAACTGCGATAAAAATAAGCAGTATACCAATCCATCTTCTAGAACGTACATTTCTATAATCTCTTCTGGACATAAATTATCTAATCCCGTTTCTTCTGAAATTTCTAAGTCTATTTTAGCATAAAAAAGTATCAAAGACGGAACTGAACGATATTTTTAATAAAAAGTTTGGCTGAAAATAATCATGGACTGATAAGATTTTTCAAAAATTTCTTGACTTAGAGTGCACTCCAAGGTATATAATAAAAGTGTAAATGTTTTATCTTTTTGATGAATGTGGAGCATCATCTTTTTAATAGAGAAAGGAACAATAAGATGAAAGCAGCAGTTTTTGTGAAGCTGGGGAGAATGGAAGTATAGGAAGTTGCTCGTCCAGGTGCTGTTGTCGGACGAGTCGGTGTACCTCATACAGGGGACATCAATATCGGTGACTACTGGATGGTCAATTTGGCAATGGCTAGCGGACCGGCTTCTTGTACAACTTATGACAAAGAAATCTTGCTAAAAGCAGTTCTAGACGGTCAAATCAATCCTGGTAAAGTTTTCACTCAATCTTACAAATTGGAAGACATTGACCAAGCCTAACATGGCTGATAGAAAAACGATTAAAGCGATGATTGTGATGAATTAAGAGTTCCGAAAGAGGTTGGTAGAATCCGGCCTCTTTTATGATTGTGAATGTTAGTCCAATAGTTCTCAAATACCTTCATTTTTGATAAAATAAAAGAAAAGCAGTTAAAAAGGGAGAAAGTCATGTCTTTAACCAGTCAGATTATTACAGCTGAATTTCCAGATTTAGAAAAAGTAGAGCAATTGAATATAGAAGCCTTTCCTGAGGAGGAGCGTGCACCGCTATCAGAGCTGCTACGCTATGGAGATGGAGAATTTTCTCATTTCTTTGCCTTTTATGATGAGAATGAATTTGTCGGTTTTGCCTTTTCAGTCTACAATGACAAAGCCTTTTATGTTAGCTTTTTTGCGATCATGCCTCATTTACGCAGCCACGGTTATGGTGGCAAAATTATTGATAAGTTGGTGGATTTTTATCAAAGAACCATGGTTTTAGAGGTAGAACGCCTTGACGAGCCTTGTGATAATCTGGAACAGCGAAAAGCTCGTATGGATTTCTACCAGCGAAACGGCTTTCGCTCTTCGCATGCCTACTTAGAATACGACGGTTTAAGCTTTGAAATTCTTTATAAAGGACCGTTTTTTGATGAAGAAGCCTACCGTGATATTTTCAAAAAAATCCAAGAAGACGGTTATTTTGAATTTGAAATCAAGCATGGTCATGGAAGAGACTGGGAGTAGCTGAGAAATTCTAGCAGATATTTCTATTTTTCATTGAAAGTTATACATAAAAAAACGAGCTGTTTATTTTGCTCGTTTTTTTATGTAATGAAGTTTAATGGATTTCTGGGAAGAGTTTAGCCAATATTTTAGGTGTAATGCTTTGACCGGGACCTTCTGCACAATAAGTGTGCATATACATAGAAGGATTGAAATTGAGCTCAATGCAGGTACAGTTAGGATTGTTTTTGCTGGCTGGAAGTGTGCTATTCGGGATAATTAAATCCACGCCACAGACCCAAGCTCCCATAGCAGCTGCCATTTCTGCTGCTAGTTCCTTATAGGAGGTGTGCATGGTTTCAGTCACATCTACTGAGTCTCCACCAGTAGAAATATTAGAATTACGGCGAAGAAAAACTTGAATTCCTTGCGGTAGGACATCATCTGCTTTATAACCTTGCTGGGCTAGCATGAGCAGCTCAATCTCACCAAGCTCAATCATTTCCAGTGGAGAGCGATGGTCGCGCCCTCGTAGGGGATTGGTATTTTTAAAAGCTACCAGTTCTCGAATGGTGTGCCGACCGTCTCCTACAACATTGGCTGCTAAGCGCAGAAGCACCGCCTCACATTTTCCGCCTAGGACAAAGAAACGGTATTCGGTTCCTGCGATAAATTCCTCAACAAGGACAGAGCTGTCCTCTGAAAAGGCAATCTCCAATGCTTTTTGGTAACTGTCTCGATTGGTAGGTGCTTGAAAAATAGAAATTCCTAACCCGAAGTTGGTGGATTTGGGTTTGATAACAATCGGCTTATCTTTGATAAAGGGATAGTAAGCTATTCCTTCTTCCAGAGTGGAAAATTCAGCTCCAGCAGGAACGGGAAAACCAGCAGCAGATAACATTTTCTTAGTCACTGTTTTATTTGCCATCGCAAGAGGCACGATATAGTTGTCCTTTGAGGTCATATTGCCATTTTTGACATACTCGATATGATCTTTATGTTGAAGCTTTAAAAACTGGTCACTTTCGTCTAAGATTTCTACTTGCACTCCTTTTTGAATAGCGTCAAAGAGGAGCATTTGAGTGGAGAGTTCCATGTTCTCGTAGCCTTTCAGAGCGTATGGAGCAGTCCAGGCGTAGTTGTGATATGCTTTGGCTTTCTCCAAACCAAAGGCTTCTAAGGAATGATTGTGAATATAAGGCAATAGTTGGGCGGAAAGGGTTAGGCTGGGATTAGCAACTGCATTTTTCACATGATGAAGCAGGTCTTGATAATAGGAGCTTAATCCGAACTGGTGGATGACAGCTTGCATAGCTCTAAGGAGCAGATCGCTATCAGCTTCAACGGGCAGAAGAGTCAGAGGGTGGCTAAGAGCTATTTTTTCATTTAGAGCATGAGCTTGCTCTAGGATTTCATCAGGGTCTGCTACATCATCTAGCCAGAGCAAGGCAAGCAAAAAGAGATGAACCGTGTCCATGGTCTCCTGACTGATTCCTAGCACCTCAAAAGGATTGAGGTCAAAACAACGGAATTCCAAATAGGTAATTCCTTTTTCCAAGTAACGCCGATTTTCTTTTTGCCCACGGAAACGAACAGGCATGTAGCATTCTTTCTCGGCAATTAAATCGCCTTGTGCCACGTATTTCTCTATATCGCTTACATAAGACTCTAGTGAAGCATAGGAAATGTGAATCTTTTTATCGTTTACATATCCCAAATCACTGTTGCGGATAGAGCGTACAGGCTGAGAAATCTTTCTCGTCAAAAACCCTTCTTCAACAATTGGTGCTGCCCCGTATAAATAGGTCAGAAACCAGCGGAACCGTAAAAAGTTTCGAGCCAATTTAAGATAGAGGTCATTTTTAAAAAGCCGAATATTTTGGTAATCACTGACCTTGAAAAGAGCTTGAATCAAGTCTGTTCCTAATTCCACATTGTAGTGAATGCCTGAGATGGCTTGTAGCGTTTTTCCATATTTTTCTGCTAAACTTTCTCGATAATGACGCTCAAAATCGTTTTCTAAATGAGCAATTTGAATTTCTGCTGGTGACAATTTTGGGGGCATAGAGAGTGGCCAGATTGCTTCATTTTTTTGGATGGTGCGTCCAGCTACATCAGTAATGGCAGCGAGAAAACGCCTTGCTTCTTTTGTAGAAGTTGCAATCGGGGTGATGAGTTCTAATTGCTGCTCACTAAAATCGGTCTGAATCATCGGGTGAAAATTACGGCTTCCAAATGCTTGAGGATGAGGAGTTTGCGCTAATTTTCCGTCTTGATTGACGCGCAAGCCCTCCCTTTCCAACCCGAAAGTAGCTTGTAAAATAGGTGCATCTGCTGCTATTTTTTCTAACAAATGATTGATGTTCATGGTAAATCCCTGTTTGTTTTCTAATACTTTTAGTCTAGTATAAAAATGCTTAGAAGACAAATTTCTACTACGTTTTCCGAACCTTTTTTAAAAGAAAATGATCATATTTTTAGATAAGACACAGGTTTCACAAAGGCGGGATATTCAAACTTCGTCATTTACAAATAACAATGGCGGTTTTATCTTGAAAAAAGAAGAAATTTTTCTTATAATAAAGTATAAGATATAATTGCAGGTGAGACTCCTGCCATGTAGACAAGAAAGGACGAGCACTTAGCTCAGACAAGATTATGACATCAGTTGTTGTTGTAGGGACCCAGTGGGGAGATGAAGGAAAAGGAAAGATTACAGATTTCCTTTCAGCCAATGCCGAAGTCATTGCCCGTTATCAAGGCGGAGATAATGCGGGTCATACTATTGTAATTGGCGGTAAGAAGTACAAGCTGCACCTGATTCCATCAGGGATTTTCTTCCCAGAAAAAATCTCTGTGATTGGAAATGGAATGGTGGTCAATCCAAAATCTTTGGTACATGAATTGGCTTATTTGCACGAAGAAGGGGTTACGACGGATAATCTTCGGATTTCAGATCGTGCTCATGTTATCCTACCTTATCATATCGAGTTGGATCGCTTACAGGAAGAAGCCAAAGGCGATCACAAAATCGGAACGACTATTAAGGGGATTGGTCCAGCTTATATGGACAAAGCAGCTCGTGTGGGAATCCGCATTGCGGATTTGTTGGATAAAGATATTTTCAGAGAACGTTTGGAGCGCAACTTAGCTGAAAAAAATCGTCTCTTTGAAAAACTCTACGACAGCACAGCTATCCAATTTGATGATATTTTTGAAGAATACTACGCTTATGGTCAGCAGATTAAACAATACGTGACAGATACGTCGGTTATCTTGAACGACGCTCTTGATCAAGGTAAACGTGTCCTTTTTGAAGGGGCACAGGGAGTTATGCTAGATATTGACCAAGGCACCTATCCATTTGTTACCTCTTCCAATCCTGTCGCAGGTGGCGTAACGATTGGTTCCGGTGTGGGTCCAAGCAAGATTGACAAGGTTGTCGGAGTTTGTAAAGCCTACACCAGTCGTGTTGGTGACGGACCATTCCCGACAGAACTATTTGATGAAGTAGGCAACCACATTCGTGAAGTTGGCCATGAATATGGAACGACAACAGGACGTCCTCGCCGTGTTGGTTGGTTTGATTCGGTTGTTATGCGCCACAGCCGACGTGTATCTGGTATTACTAACCTTTCTCTCAATTCGATTGATGTTTTGACGGGACTTGATACGGTTAAAATCTGTGTCGCTTACGACCTAGATGGTGAGCGCATTGATCATTATCCGGCTAGTCTGGAGCAGCTCAAACGGTGCAAGCCAATCTATGAAGAATTACCAGGTTGGTCAGAAGACATTACAGGTGTTCGCAGTTTAGAAGAGTTGCCAGAAAATGCCCGCAACTACGTCCGCCGTGTGAGTGAACTTGTCGGTGTCCGCATTTCCACTTTTTCTGTTGGTCCAGGTCGTGAACAGACGAATATCCTGGAAAGTGTTTGGTCAAGTTTGTAATAGAAGCAGACAAAGCGGGTTTCGGCTCGCTTTTTATTGACGCAATAAAAAAGTTTAAAGAATGATTCTCTTTTAAGTTAATTTTAAGCTAGCTGGGTTATACTAAAATCATCAGATGAAGACCTCCTAACTTTATTTGATAGAAATCCTAAACTTTTTCATAATAATCTCCTGAAAGTCACTGTAAAGTGGCTTTTTTTATATTTTCGGGTTTATAACATGATATAATAAATGGAGAACAAAGGAGATAAATGATGAACTTTACAGATTTGTCTAATAAAGAACAGGAAAAAATAATGATAAGTGAAATTATCAGGAATTTAAAAAAGCTAGGTGGCTATGCAACCAAACGAGAGTTGCTAGATGCTATTAAAAAGGGAGAAAATACGATAGATGATAATTTTTTTGAGGAAGAAAAAGTGTCTCAAAAAAGTGGAAAAATTTATAAACCTAGTGATTACACTTTTAATTTTTCTGCCAAAAGTTTGCTTATCACGGGCTATCTTTCTAAACCAAAGCAATCGACTTTTGAATTGACAGAATTAGGTAGAAAATTGAAACTGGATGAGCATTTTGCTAGCGATATTCAACAGAAAGCCATTCAATTTTGGAAAAATGAGAAGAAGTCAAAACAATTCTTCAAGTTATCCTTTGAAAAGGAACTTAAACATTCACTAGATGACTCAAAAGAAAATTGGAGAGTTGAGTTGACAAGGACTTTAAAATCTATGTCACCACAAAAATTTGAAACTTTTGCTCGTGGTCTAGTCAAGGAGATGGGTGTCAAACTAGATGAAAAAATTGGGGTTAGTTATACTAATGATGGTGGTTTAGATGGTTTTGGCTATATTACTAGTACAGATGACTTCAGAACCAATCGCGTAGCTATCCAAGCAAAGCGTTGGGAAAACAATGTTCCTTCTCCGGAGATTGATAAATTCCGCGGTGCAATGGATAAATACAATGCAGAATATGGTATTTTTATTACAACTTCTGATTTTTCAAGAAGTGCCATTGAAGCAGCTCGTCAAGGAACTAGAGTCATTACTTTAATTAATGGAGAAGATATTGCGGATCTAGTTGCCAAATATAAACTTCATGTCAGAGAAGTCACGACTTATGAATTAGGAGATTTTTATCATACAGAGGATTAGATGGTTAAAAGATGAACTATACAGTTGAAGAAAAAGAATTTTTTATGCGGGAGGCTTTGAAAGAAGCAAAAATTGCACTGGCTAACGATGAAATTCCAATAGGTTGTGTTATTGTCAAGGACGGAGAAATTATCGGTCGTGGGCATAATGCGCGTGAGGAGCTGCAGCGAGCTGTCATGCATGCTGAGGTGATGGCGATTGAAAAGGCAAACGCTCATGAAAAAAGCTGGCGCTTGTTAGACACGACTCTTTTTGTCACCATTGAGCCTTGTGTCATGTGTAGCGGTGCCATTGGTCTGGCTCGCATTCCGCAGGTTATCTACGGAGCAAAAAATCAAAAGTTTGGTGCTGCCGGTAGCCTCTACGATATTCTAACAGATGAACGGCTCAATCACCGAGTTGAGCTTGAAAGTGGGATTTTGAAAGCAGAATGTGCTCAGATGATGCAAGACTTTTTTAGGAAGAGGAGACAAAAATGAAGCATTTTGTTAAGAAGGCTATGGTTTTATCCAGATAGTAGCAGAGTTAATGTTATTATTGGTAGATTAGCAATTTTTCGCTCTGAATATCTATTCTTTTTTGAGAAAAAAGAAAATCGTGATTGGCATAAAAACAAATTTATGGTATAATACTTATCGGAGCAACAATTCTGCGTGAAGCGGGTCAGGGGAGGAATCCAGCAGCCCTAAGCGAGTGTGGATTGTGTGCTCTTTTTGTATATGAAGAAGTATGAACGATTGCTATTAACAGTATTTACAATTTTTATTTTCTAAAACATACCATTTTTCATCTTACTTATGCACAATCTCTTTTGATCGTAGAAGTTGTTTTGTTAGTTGGCGCCATTTTAGGAAGTTTAACACCTCACGATTATTTTTCAAAAAAATCATTCTCATTTCTGCTCATAATGAATAGTTCTTCATTTGGATTAGTTGGCATTAGCAACTTAGTAGGCTTGCCATCCATCATTGGGATTCTTATTTTAGCTTTTTCTGCTTACATAATGGGGAAATCCACGCCTAAACTAGATGCTATGTTAATGGCAAATCTACCGTCTGATGTCTTGGCTCAAAGCAATAACTTTCTCGGATTATTATTTACCTTTTCTCTGCCATTGGGAACGGTCCTCTTTTCAGTTCTCTCTGCCTACAATATCTACTTGTGCTGGTTTATTTTTGTTGTCTTTTCACTGTTGGCACTTTTGCTGTCTCTGCAAAATAATCGACTCAAAAAAGGAAACATTAGTTAAACTCTCGAACCTAAGATTAGGCTACTATTTATTTTCCTCTATTTTTTATTTTAGAAGTATTCTGTGGGTGATTATTTTTTGATTTACGCAAACGATTGCTTTAAAGGTTGGTATGAGATTGCGATTTTTGAAAGTTAATTATAAAAAAACAATTTGGAAACGTTTTATTCAAGAAAATTGCTTGATAAAAAAGTAGTAAAGCGGTATCATAGTAGAGAAGAAAAATTGGAGGACTATAATGACACATATTCAGTTTAATTACTCAAACGTGCTTGGAAAATTTGTTGCACCGCATGAAGTAGATTACATGCAAACACAAGTTTCTGCGGTAGATGAACTGTTGCGCAAAGGAACTGGTGCAGGAAGTGACTTCCGTGGCTGGCTTGACCTTCCAGAAAACTATGACAAAGAAGAATTCGCTCGCATTTTGAAAGCGGCAGAACAAATCAAATCAGACAGCGATGTTTTGGTCGTGATTGGGATTGGTGGGTCATACCTTGGAGCAAAAGCAGCGATTGATTTCTTGAGCAATCATTTTGCAAACTTGCAAACCAAAGAAGAACGCAAAGCTCCACAAATCCTTTATGCTGGAAATTCTATTTCATCTACTTACCTTGCAGACTTGGTAGAATACGTTTCAGATAAAGATTTCTCAGTTAATGTGATTTCTAAATCAGGGACAACGACAGAACCTGCTATTGCTTTCCGCGTCTTCAAAGAACTTTTGATTAAAAAATATGGTGAAGCTGAAGCTAACAAACGTATCTATGCGACAACTGACCGCCAAAAAGGTGCAGTTAAGGTGGAAGCAGATGCCAATGGTTGGGAAACATTTGTGGTGCCAGATGACATTGGCGGACGTTTCTCTGTATTGACAGCAGTAGGACTTTTACCAATTGCAGCATCAGGCGCAGACATCAAAGCCCTTATGGAAGGTGCTAATGCTGCTCGTAAGGACTACACTTCAGACAAGATTGCAGAAAACGAAGCTTATCAGTACGCAGCTCTTCGTAACATCCTTTATCGCAAAGGCTATGCGACTGAAATTTTGGTTAACTACGAACCATCTCTGCAATACTTCTCAGAATGGTGGAAACAATTAGCTGGTGAGTCAGAAGGAAAAGACCAAAAAGGTATTTATCCAACATCTGCTAATTTCTCAACAGACCTTCACTCTCTTGGACAATTTATCCAAGAAGGTGCGCGTATTATGTTTGAAACAGTTGTCCGTGTGGACAAACCACGCAAAAACGTAACGATTCCTGAATTGGCAGAAGACTTAGACGGACTTGGCTATCTTCAAGGAAAAGATGTTGACTTTGTTAACAAGAAAGCGACAGACGGTGTACTTCTGGCTCATACTGACGGTGACGTGCCAAATATGTATGTAACACTTCCTGAGCAAGATGCCTTTACTCTTGGCTATACTATTTACTTCTTTGAGTTGGCTATTGCTATTTCTGGCTACTTGAATGCTATTAACCCATTTGACCAACCAGGTGTAGAAGCTTACAAGAAAAATATGTTTGCTCTTCTTGGAAAACCAGGATTTGAAGAATTGAGCAAAGAATTGAACGCTCGTTTGTAATGTGTAAATAATGAAACGGCTTCTGAAAGGAAGTCGTTTTTTATATGCTTGAAACAAAGTTTAAGTGAAATTTTCACAAAAACAGAAGAAAAAGATAGAAAGAAAGCGCTTTATTGTGTATAATAAAAGCAGAACATACAATGGAGGCGTTTTATGTCACAAGAAACCTATATCATGGCGATTGACCAAGGGACAACCAGCTCACGGGCGATTATTTTCAATAAAAAGGGTGAGAAGGTTGCCACGAGTCAAAAAGAGTTTACTCAGATTTTTCCACAGGCGGGCTGGGTTGAGCACAATGCAAATGAGATTTGGAATTCTGTGCAGTCGGTCATTGCAAATGCTTTTATTGAAAGTGGCATCAAGCCCACAGAGATTGAAGCAATCGGCATTACCAATCAACGGGAGACAACGGTTGTGTGGGATAAAGAAACGGGCTTGCCCATTTACAATGCCATTGTCTGGCAGTCTCGGCAAACAGCTCCTTTAGCAGAAAAGCTCAAGCAAGATGGATATGTAGATTTCTTTCATCAAAAAACAGGTTTGATCATAGATGCTTATTTCTCTGCGACCAAGGTACGCTGGATTTTAGATCAGGTAGAGGGAGCGCAGGAACGTGCAGAGCGAGGAGAATTGCTCTTTGGTACGATTGATACCTGGTTAGTCTGGAAATTAACGGATGGTGCAGCTCATGTGACTGATTATTCAAATGCAGCGCGGACCATGCTATACAATATCAAAGAGCTCCAATGGGATGATGAGATTTTGTCCTTACTCAACATTCCTAAAGCGATGTTGCCAGAAGTTCGCTCGAATTCAGAAATTTACGGTAAAACAGCACCTTATCATTTTTATGGTGGAGAGGTACCAATTGCAGGAATGGCGGGCGATCAGCAGGCAGCTCTCTTTGGGCAATTAGCATTTGAGCCGGGAATGGTGAAGAATACTTATGGGACAGGCTCTTTCATCATTATGAATACTGGTCAGGAGTGCAATTTATCCAAAAATAATCTTTTGACGACCATTGGTTATGGGATAAATGGCAAAGTAACTTATGCTTTGGAAGGTTCGATTTTTATTGCGGGTAGTGCCATTCAGTGGCTTCGTGACGGTCTTCGTATGATTGCTAGCTCACCTGAGTCTGAGAGATATGCAAAAAAATCTACCAATGAAAATGAAGTATACCTTGTTCCAGCTTTTACAGGGCTTGGAGCGCCTTATTGGGATCCAGAAGCAAGAGGCTCCATTTTTGGCTTGACGCGTGGAACAAGTAAAGAAGACTTCATCAAGGCAACTCTGCAATCCATTGCTTATCAAGTGCGTGATATCATTGACACCATGCAAATGGACACAGGTACAGCTATCCAAGTTCTGAAGGTAGATGGTGGTGCTGCCATGAATGATTTCCTCATGCAGTTCCAAGCAGATATTCTGGGAATTGAGTTAGCGCGTGCGGCAAATTTGGAAACAACAGCTCTTGGGGCAGCTTTTCTGGCAGGTCTTGCGGTTGGTTATTGGAAAGACATGGAGGAGTTGAAAACATTAAATGCGGTCGGGGAAACATTCCAGCCAACTATGTCAGGGCTAGAGCGCCAAAAATTGTACAAAGGCTGGAAAGCAGCGGTTGCAGCCACACAATTTTTTGCAAAAGAATCTAAAAAATAGTTAAAAACCCAGCATTGTTCAGATTGATGAATGCATGTAATCATTTCGTAGCAAATGGAAAAGGGCGATTAGGGGCCAATCTTAGTCGCTCTTTTTTGGCTTTACGATTCCTTTAACAGACTAAGAGTGAATTACATGCGTTTTGTATCAGTTGGATAGAGTAAAATGGTGAATATGCCTGATCTTATTGGTTTTTTTGAAAATTATGGTATAATAGATATAATTTTGGTAGATGGAGTTGAGTTTTGAAGAAAAGCTATCGCGTCAAGAGCGAGAAAGATTTTAATGCGATTTTCAAAAGTGGGCAAAGTTTTGCCAATAGAAAATTCGTCATTTATAAATTAGAAAAGAAACAAAAACACTTTCGAGTAGGAATATCTGTCAGTAAAAAACTAGGAAATGCGGTCATGCGCAATAAGATTAAACGCCGTATTCGACACGTTTTGATAGCTCATCAAGCAGAGTTGGCAGCGCTTGATTTTGTCGTTATTGCACGCAAAGGTGTGGAAATTCTGACTTATCAAGAATTAGAGCAAAATTTGCTTCATGTACTAAAAATAGCAAAAATTTATCAGGAAGGTTTGAGTAGTGAAAAAGAAAAGTAAACTGGCGGGGCTTTTAGTTTTAGCTTCGCTCATCTTAACGGCGTGTGGGACGAGTGAGGTCACAGCGAGTTCGCCGGATTTATGGGAGAGATTTGTCTATTTCTTCGCCGTAACGATTCGTTTCCTGTCATTCAATGGGAGTACAGGAATTGGGATTATTCTTTTCACATTGATTATTCGGACAGTTCTTTTGCCTGTTTTCCAATTGCAGATCAATGCTTCTCGGAAAATGCAGGAAGCGCAGCCGTTAGTGAAAGAATTGCAGGCGAAGTATCCAGGACGCGACATGGAAAGTCGCAGTCGTTTGGCAGAAGAAACACAAAAGCTGTATAAGGAATTAGGAGTAAAGCCATCGGCATCATTTTGGCCCTTGCTCATTCAAATGCCTGTGTTGATTGCCTTGTATCATGCTTTGACGCGTGTTGAATTTCTTAAAGTAGGGCACTTTCTATGGCTGAATCTGGGTGCGACAGATCCCTATTATATTTTGCCAGTTTTAGCAGCTGTTTTCACCTTTTTGAGTACTTGGTTGAGCAATAAAGGAATGGCAGAGCGTAATGGCTTGATGACAGGAATGATGTTTGTCATGCCGCTATTTGTCTTCTTCTTTGCCATGAGTGTAGCAAGTGGGGTTGCTTTATATTGGAGCACATCGTATGCGTATCAGGTGTTCCAAACGCTTTTACTAAGCAATCCGTATAAAATCATTGCAGAAAGAGAAGCGAAAGCGACTGCTGAGCGGGAACGTGAAGAAAAGAAAAAACGTGCTTATCGTAAAGCACAAAAAAAGAGAAAGTAAGGAGGCACTTGTATGGTATTATTTACAGGAGCGAGTGTTGAAGAAGCCATTCAAAATGGCTTGCGCGAGTTAGATATTCCACGGATGAAAGCACATATCAAGGTGATTTCTCGTGAGAAAAAAGGATTTTTAGGATTATTTGGCAAGAAATTAGCCCAAGTTGATGTGGAATCTATTAACGAAACAACTGTAGTAAAAGCTAACCAAAAAGCTGTCAAAGGTGTTCCGGAAGCAATCAATGCTCAAAATGAGCCCGTTAAAAGTGTGAGTGAAGCAACTGTTGATTTAGGACATGTTGTTGCAGCCATTAAAAAAATCGAAGGAGAAGGCAAAGAAATCTCAGATGATGTCAAAGCTGAAATTTTGAAGCACGAAAAAGAAGCCAGCACGATTCTTGAAGAAACAGGCACAATTGACTTATTGAAAGATAGTGACATCGTAAATTTTCAAAAATCGGTCGCTCAAGAAGAAAAGACAACTGACAAGATTATTTCTTTTGACCAGGCTGTAGAAAAACGCTCGGAAGTCCAACCGATAGCTGAAGAGTCGGCTGATTTTGAAGATTTGGGCATTCAAGTGGAAGAGAATTATGATGTTGAAGAAGTTGTTGCGAGTGTGACGGGCTATGTGCAAAACATCGTGGACGAAATGGATGTTGAAGCTAGCATTGCAAGTGCTCATAATCGTCGAACCATCAATATGCAGATTGATACCAATGAGCCTGGTCGCATTATTGGCTATCACGGAAAAGTGCTGAAAGCTCTTCAATTGTTGGCACAGAATTATCTTTATAATCGCTATTCTAAGAGTTTTTACATTTCTATCAATGTCAATGATTATGTAGAACATCGAGCAGAAGTTCTACAAAGCTACGCTCAGAAGCTAGCTGATCGTGTGTTGGAATACCAACATAGTCAAAAAACCGACCCTATGTCTAACAATGAGCGGAAAATTATTCACCGAATTATTTCTAAAATGGACGGGCTTACCAGCTATTCAGAGGGTGACGAACCAAACCGTTATGTTGTTGTGGATATTGACAGTGAATAATAAACTAAGG
Organism: Streptococcus sp. HMSC034E12; assembly: GCF_001835915.1. NCBI lineage: Bacteria > Bacillati > Bacillota > Bacilli > Lactobacillales > Streptococcaceae > Streptococcus > Streptococcus sp. HMSC034E12. The sequence goes on along the minus strand of NZ_KV826454.1, from coordinate 24,055 downwards.
ACTGAGAAGAATTTCTTTTCAGTCTTTCTTTCCGTTTAGTCCACTAATTGACGTGCTTGAGATTGATAAGAAAGGAGCTTACATGTCTATTTTTCCAGCTATTGAAACTTACTTAGCATTACAAGGACATAAATATATTTCTCCTGATAAAGCGGGAGAATTGAGAGAAATGATGCTTGATTTCAAACAGAAAGGTCAGGCAGCACGCGCGGAATTTTCGGACTTGGTTAAGCAATTTCAAAGATTTTATCCAAAATTAACTCTGGAGCGTACCAGCGACTGGATGAATCAAGTTCAAATTTTGCGTCCCCATTTTTGGAACTATTTGTGTGGTTATGGCGATATCACAGAACCAATGTTTGCGCTGCGTTTATATGGGAAGCCAAGAGATTTTGGAGTATCGTTAGAAGTCAGCTTTATCGAGCGCAAGAAAGATGAAACCAGTCTGACGAAGCAAAATCGAGTTTTACAGGTGCCAATCGCAACTCCGGTTTATTACTTGGCTCAAATAAATGGTGTCAGTCAACGATTTGCTGGAATAGAAGAAAATCGACAGTATTTGAGCCAACAAGTAAAAACAGGGCAAGTTCGTAAAGTATTAGTGAAATACGATGTAGATTTAGCCCAAGCCACATCAATAAGGCAAGTTCTGGATGAGCTTCAGGCTGCTATGATAACACTCATTCCTTTTTATGAGGCAACCAGAGAATTGTAAGAGGTTTAAGCAACCTTTCTTTAGATTTACCAAAAACAATTCCGCACTGCTATTGACAAAAGGCGTAGAATCATATAGAATAGTAAAGTATGTTTAGTAACTGATCACATAGCCGGCTAAACGAATACAAGAATCTAAGAGGAGGTATTCAAAGTGAAACGTACTTATCAACCAAGTAAAATCCGTCGTGCGCGCAAACACGGTTTCCGTCATCGTATGGCAACTAAAAACGGTCGTCGTGTGCTTGCTAGCCGTCGTCGTAAAGGACGCAAAGTTTTGGCTGCATAATCCAAACGAATACAAGATGAAGAACCAACGGAAACTCGAGACCGCTGGTTTTTTTGTTGGATAACAACGAGACAAACTGCATTTACCACGAGATTTTGATATAATAGAAACTGATATAAAGAGGAATGAATGATGAACATATTTGACACACATACACACCTCAACGTGGACAATTTCGCAGGAAAAGAAGCTGAAGAAATTGCTTTCGCACGCGAGCTAGGTGTTACCAAGATGAATATTGTGGGTTTTGATACAGAAACCATTGAAAAGTCGCTAGTGCTGTCTCGTCAATATGACGAACTATACAGCACGATTGGTTGGCATCCAACTGAGGCAGGTTCTTACACGCAGGAAGTGGAGGATATGCTTGTCAGTCATTTGCATGATCCTAAGGTCATTGCTTTGGGTGAAATTGGATTGGATTATCATTGGATGACAGCACCGAAAGAGACGCAAGAGCGAGTTTTTCGACGGCAGATTCAATTGTCAAAAGATCTTGATTTGCCTTTTGTAGTGCACACTCGTGATGCCTTGGACGACACATATGAGATTATTAAAAGTGAAGGTGTAGGTCCATGTGGTGGTATTATGCACTCTTATTCAGGTTCTTTGGAAATGGCAGAGCGTTTTATCCAACTTGGTATGATGATTTCATTTTCGGGTGTGGTCACGTTTAAGAAGGCTGTAGATGTGCAGGAAGCTGCGCAAAATCTCCCTTTGGACAAAATCCTAGTTGAAACGGACGCACCTTACTTAGCTCCTGTTCCAAAACGTGGTCGTGAAAATCGGACGGCTTATACTCGCTATGTTGTAGACAAGATTGCAGAACTTCGTGGTTTGACTGTCGAAGAAGTTGCACAAGCGACCTATGAAAATGCACTGCGAATATTTAATTTGAAAGAAGATTGATGAAAGAAAAAATTTCTCAAGTCATTGTTGTAGAAGGTCGAGATGATACAGCCAATCTCAAGCGGTATTTTGACGTAGAAACTTACGAAACGAGAGGGTCTGCGATTTGCCAAGAAGATATAAAGCGCATCAAACGCCTTCATAATCTGCATGGAGTCATCGTTTTTACAGACCCAGATGTCAATGGTGAGCGGATTCGTAGGATGATTATGACAGCGATCCCTAGTGTTCAGCATGCTTTTTTAAGGCGTGATGAGGCTGCTCCTAAGTCTAAAAATAAAGGGGAATCATTAGGTATTGAGCATGCTTCATATGAAGATTTAAAAGCTGCTCTTTCGCAGGTGACTAAACATTTTGAAAAAAAGACTGATTTTGATATCACACGTTCAGATTTGATTCGCTTAGGATTTCTGGCAGGCAATGACAGCCGCAAACGTCGTGAATTTTTAGGAGAAGAACTCCGCATTGGCTATTCAAATGGAAAACAGTTGCTTAAACGACTAGAATTGTTTGGGATTGGATTGACAGATATTGAAAATGTGATGAAAGAGTACGAAAGGAATCGACATGGCAAATAGAAGCTATATTTATTTAAAAAACGGAGATGAGACACGTGTTTTAGCGGAGGGAATTTATACGATTCCTTATTTCTGGCAACTATTTTGGGGTGAAGAAGAGCTGCAAGCAGCTATTGATTTGTGGAAAAAAGTAGAAGAGCTTGAAAAAGAAGATAAAGAGAAAGCAGAAGAATTTTATCAAGAGCAGAATATGGGAGTTACTCTTTCCATTGAAAAATTCCAGCAAAATGCCCACCACAATCGGTCTTTTTTAGAGCAACATGCTCCACAGACTTTGCAATTGTACGATGACTTTGTTCGCTACATTACTGCAAATATCAAAGGGGGCGATACGCTAGGATTTGACGTTTTAGAAATTATTTCTATGGATGAGTTGTCTATTTCTTCTGACAAACTTTTAAAAAATGTCCGTGCTATTCAGCAAAATCGACCAGAAGATTTAGATTTTTCTTTAGCGGACGAGGATTTGCTTGGGGGAGCTATGGGCTTCCCAGATGCTTATGCTTCAAACATGCTACCAGAAAACAATATTCTAAATTCGGTTGCTTACCAAGATGAGTTGAAGAAACGTAAAAGTCAAAAAAACAAGCAAATGGCTGATGAGACTGAATCTACTTCAACAGAAACTAAACGCCGTATTCATCCAGCATTTTGGATTTTGCTTGTGCTGGGAATTATGCGAATTTTATATATTTTATTTAGCTAATAGATAGAAAAGAGATTTATGAGAATTGCGGATTATAGTGTGACGCGGGCTGTGCTTGAGCGTCATGGCTTTACTTTTAAAAAATCGTTCGGTCAGAATTTCTTGACTGATACCAATATTTTACAAAAAATTGTGGACACAGCTGAGATTGATGAGAATGTTAATGTTATCGAAATCGGACCAGGCATCGGGGCACTGACTGAGTTTTTGGCGGAAAATGCAGCCGAAGTCATGGCTTTTGAAATTGATGAGCGCTTGGTGCCGATTTTGGCAGATACTCTGCGGGATTTTGACAATGTGCGCGTGGTCAATGAAGATATTCTTAAGTCAGACTTGCAAGCCCGAATCAAGGAATTTGCTAATCCAAATCTTCCTATCAAAGTGGTGGCCAACCTACCCTACTACATTACCACTCCTATCCTCATGCACCTGATTGAGAGTGGCATTCCTTTTAGTGAATTTGTCGTGATGATGCAGCGAGAAGTGGCTGATCGCATATCGGCGCAGCCCAATAGTAAATCTTATGGCAGTTTGTCAATAGCGGTGCAGTATTATATGACTGCCAAGGTCGCTTTTATCGTACCACGAACAGTCTTTGTTCCTGCTCCAAATGTGGATTCGGCTATCCTCAAGATGGTCCGCAGAGACCAGCCGGCAGTTGAGGTCAATGATGAAGCTTTCTTCTTCAAAGTCTCAAAAGCTAGCTTTACTCACCGTCGGAAAACCCTCTGGAATAATCTGACCAGTTATTTTGGGAAGTCTAATGAAGTCAAAACAAAGCTAGAGTCCGCTTTGGACAATGCTGAGTTATCTCCAAGTGTACGAGGAGAAGCGCTTGATTTGCAAGAATTTGCGCGTTTAGCAGACAGCTTATATGACGAGGGATTCAGATGAGTTGAATAATATTGTAAACAAAAAGCCTCACTAAGTTCGTCTTAGTGAGGTTCTTTATAAGGAAAGGACGGGATTTGAACCCGCGCATGAATAAAATCCATTTGCCGGATTTCGAGTCCGGTGCCGTACCAAGCTGGGCCACCTTTCCAAAATTTAGAATAAGCAATTTTTGAATGGGCTCGATAGAAGCATTCAAAATAGGCTATTTCGTTTTAGGCGAGAAAGCAAAGCGCACATAACGTGAAGTGAAGTGCGATACAGTTGACAACTATCAAACGAAATAAAAATGCGGAAAAAGGGATTTGAACCCTCACGTCCGAATGGACACATGCGCCTGAAGCATGCGCGTCTGCCGTTCCGCCATTTCCGCTTGGTATCTATTATACCATATTAGAAACGTTTTTCATCATTTTTTTGCACTAAAAAGCAAAATACTGCTTTTTTTGTTATAATAAACTTATTAAGCGTTAAAGGAGTCCATTTGAAAGGAATAATCGTGAAAGCCTTAGCAGGTTTCTATTATGTAGAGTCAGAAGGCAAGGTTTATCAGACTAGAGCTAGAGGAAATTTCCGCAAGAAAGGACAAACTCCCTATGTGGGGGATGAGGTCGAATTTTCTGCTGAGAAAGATTCTGAAGGTTATATCTTAAAAATAGCAGAGCGAAAAAACAGTCTAGTGAGGCCGCCCATCGTTAATATCGATCAAGCTGTCGTGATAATGAGTGCCAAAGAGCCAGATTTTAATCCCAATCTTTTGGACCGTTATTTAGTTCTCTTGGAGCAGAAAGCTATCCACTCGATTATCTATATCAGTAAATTAGATTTGTTGGCGAACGACAAGGAGTTAGACGTTTTCCTTGATATTTATCGCTCTATCGGCTATGATACTGCCAAGACAATAACAGAACTTTTGCCGTTTTTAACAGCTAAGACGACTGTTTTCATGGGACAAACTGGGGTTGGCAAATCTACTCTGCTCAATAAAATGGTGCCAGATTTACAGTTGGAAACCGGAAAAATTTCAGAAAGTTTGGGTCGTGGTCGCCACACAACTAGAGTGGTTAGTTTTTACAATCTCAATGGGGGAAAAATTGCAGACACACCGGGATTTTCTTCGCTGGATTATGAAGTAGACAATGCAGAGGATTTAAATCGAGCATTTCCTGAAATTGCAAAAGTCAGTCATGGCTGCAAATTTCGGACCTGCACGCATACGCATGAACCGAATTGTGCAGTAAAACCTGCCGTTGAAAAGGAACAAATTGCAGCTTTTCGTTTCGAGAATTACTTGCAATTTCTGAGCGAAATTGAAAACCGTCGTGAAACCTATAAAAAAGTAGCTAAAAAGCAACCTAAGTGAGGAGGAAGTCAAATGAAACCTTATAAAATTGCACCGTCTATTTTAAGTGCAGACTATGCTAATTTTGAATCAGAATTGAAAAAATTAGAAGCCACAGGGGCAGATTACGCTCATATTGATATTATGGACGGACATTTTGTACCCAATATCAGCTTCGGTGCGGGTGTGGTAGCGAGCATGCGACCACATAGTAAGTTGGTGTTTGATTGTCATCTCATGGTCTCCAATCCAGAACACCATATTGAAGATTTTGCTCGTGCGGGTGCAGATATTATCAGTATCCATGCTGAAGCAACGCCGCATATTCACGGAGCTTTGCAAAAGATTCGGGCAGCTGGTGTCAAGGCAAGTGTTGTTATCAATCCGGGAACGCCCGTTGAAGCGGTGAAAAATGTTTTGAATTTGGTTGATCAAGTCTTGGTTATGACTGTTAATCCAGGCTTCGGTGGGCAAGCCTTTCTGCCAGAAACAATGGATAAAGTACGCGAATTAGTCGTTTTGAGAGAAGTGAACCAACTAGACTTTGATATTGAAGTAGATGGTGGTATTGATGATGAAACCATTGGCATTGCTAAAGAAGCTGGTGCTAATGTCTTTGTAGCGGGCAGTTACGTTTTCAAAGGAGATGTCGCTCATCAGGTTCAAACATTGAAAGAAGCATTGCATGACTAAAATTGCTCTTTTTGCTGGCGGGATGATAGATAGTTTTCAAGTGGATTTTGACATTTTTATCGGAGTGGACAGAGGAAGCCTGTTTCTCATTGAACAAGGCATTTGCCCAGATTTAGCGGTCGGTGATTTTGATTCTGTTTCGGAGGAAGAGTTGGCTTTGATTTGTTCTCAATCGAAAGAGGTACTTCAAGCACAACCTGAAAAAGATGATACGGATTTAGAGTTGGCTGTCAAAGCTGTTTTTGCACGTTCTCCACAGGCGCAAGTGACGATTTTTGGTGCTTTTGGCGGGCGCTTGGATCATACTTTGGCAAATATTTTCTTGCCGAGTAATCCAGAAATTACTCCTTATATGCAGCAAATTCGACTGTGCAATGCACAAAATCAGCTCTGCTATTGTCCTCAAGGGCGGCACGAGGTAAAGCCAGTAGCTGGTCTGAACTATTTAGCTTTTATGCCTGCGGACAATAGTCGGTTGAGCATTGAAGGCGCCAAATATCCTTTAAACGAATCCAATTATTTTTTTAAAAAAGTGTATGCTTCTAACGAATTTATAGATGAGCCCGTTTTTTTAGAGTGCCAATCGGGTTATGTTATTATCATTTATAGCAAAGACAGGAGTTAGTATGGAGTTTGTAATCATCTTCTTATTGCTGGGAATTCTTATTGTGACCTTTCTTTTGTGGCAAAAGAATCAGCAACAGACAGATCAAGCGAAGAAGATTTTTGAAGATCAAGCCGATCAATTATCTGATCAGTTGGATTACCGTTTTGAGCAGGAGCGGCAGCAACGCCTTCTAGCACAGCAACAGCTGGAATTGGCTCTGGGAGATCGTTTGGGAGAGGTGCGCACGGATTTACATCGAAATTTAACAGAAATGCGGTTAGAGATAAGCGAGAATCTAACCAAAAATCGTGATAAGACAGACGAACGAATGCGCCAGATTCAAGAGTCAAATGACCGTCGTTTAGAACAAATGCGCCAAACAGTGGAAGAAAAATTAGAGAAAACGCTGCAGACGCGGTTGCAAACCTCCTTTGAAACGGTTTCTAAACAGTTAGAGTCAGTCAATCGCGGTCTAGGTGAAATGCGAAATGTAGCGCGTGATGTGGGCACTCTAAATAAAGTGCTCTCCAATACCAAAACGCGTGGAATTTTAGGTGAATTGCAACTCGGTCAGATTATTGAAGATATTATGACGCCGAGCCAGTACGAACGCGAATTTGCGACAGTTGCAGGCTCTAGTGAACGCGTAGAGTACGCGATTAAATTACCGGGGCAAGTAGAAAAAGAATACATTTATTTGCCAATTGATTCCAAGTTTCCGCTTGCTGACTACTATCACTTGGAGGATGCTTACGAATCAGGAAATAAAGAAGAGATTGATTTGTACCGCAAGTCTTTGCTAGCGAGTGTCAAACGTTTTGCCAAGGACATCAATAAGAAATACTTAGCGCCTCCTGCAACAACAAACTTTGGCGTGATGTTTTTACCAACGGAAGGGCTTTATTCAGAAGTCGTTCGCAATCCGGAATTCTTTGATAGTTTGCGTCGAGACGAGCAGATTGTGGTTGCAGGACCATCTACGTTGTCTGCCCTACTCAATTCGCTTTCGGTCGGTTTTAAAACGCTCAACATTCAAAGAAGTGCAGATGACATCAGCAAGGTTTTGGGCAATGTCAAATCAGAATTTAATAAATTTGGTGGCATTTTGCTCAAGGCGCAAAAACATTTGCAACACGCTTCTGGCAATATTGATGAATTGCTGACGCGCAGAACCAATGCTATCGAGCGAACTTTGCGCCATATTGAAATTTCGGACAAGTCGGACTTAAATGGTCTGCTAGATTTCCAAGATGAAGAGGAAGAATATGAAGATTAACCAAATGAAAAAAGACGAGCTGTTTGAGGGATTTTATCTCATCAAATCCGCTGAACTACGTCAGACAAGGGCTGGAAAAAATTATTTGGCATTTACCTTTCAAGATGATACGGGAACGATTGAAGGAAAATTATGGGATGCTCAACCTCACAATGTAGAAGAATTTACTGCTGGAAAAGTCGTGCACATGCAAGGGCGCAGAGAAGTGTATAACAACACCCCTCAAGTCAATCAAATTACCTTGCGATTGCCTAAAGTTGGCGAGCCAAACAATCCAGCTGATTTTAAGGAAAAACCACCAGTTGATGTCCAAGAACTACGTGAATATCTGTCACAAATGATCTTCAAAATTGAAAACCCAGTTTGGCAGCGTGTGGTACGGGCTTTGTATGCTAAATACGATAAAGAATTTTACTCCTATCCAGCAGCGAAAACCAATCACCACGCTTTTGAGGCAGGACTTGCTTTTCATACTGCGACTATGGTGCGGCTGGCAAATGCTATTGGTGAGATTTACCCGCAATTAAATAAGAGTTTACTTTATGCAGGAATTATGCTCCATGATTTAGCAAAGGTGCTGGAATTGACAGGCCCAGAGCAAACAGAATACACTGTTCGAGGCAATCTCATCGGACACATCGCTTTGATTGATGAAGAAATAACAAAGGTGTTGGCAGAATTAAAAATTGACGACACTAGAGAAGATGTCATTATTCTCCGTCATGTTTTGCTAAGTCATCACGGTTTGTTGGAATACGGTAGTCCAGTGCGTCCGAAAATCATGGAAGCTGAAATTATCCACATGATTGATAATTTAGATGCGGAAATGATGATGATGACTTCGGCTCTAGCCTTGGTTGGCGAGGGTGAGCTGACCAATCGAATCTTTGCTATGGACAACCGCTCTTTCTATAAGCCTAATTTTGATAAGTAAAAAACGAAAAACGAATGTTATTGCAAAAATAATGTTCGTTTTTTGGACTGATTATGATATAATGAAGAAAATAAAATAAATTGGTGAAAAAATGAAATTAAGAAGAAGTGAACGCATGGTAGTTATTTCTAACTACCTAATCAATCATCCGTACGAATTAACAAGTCTCAATACATTTGCTGAGAAGTATGAGTCCGCAAAATCTTCCATTTCCGAAGATATTGTCATTATCAAACGTGCTTTTGAAGAAATGGAAATCGGGCATATCGAAACCATTACAGGAGCAGGAGGAGGCGTTATTTTTACTCCTTCTATCTCGGATAAAGAAGCTAGAGCAATGGTGGAAGACCTCCGCACGAAATTGTCTGAAAGCAATCGAATTTTACCCGGTGGCTACATTTACTTATCGGATTTGCTGAGTACGCCTTCTATTTTAAACAACATTGGACGCATTATTGCCAAGACGTTTCGAAATCAAAAAATTGATGCCGTAATGACTGTTGCCACAAAAGGAGTGCCGTTGGCAAATGCAGTGGCAAATGTGTTAAATGTTCCATTTGTCATTGTGCGCCGCGACTTGAAAATCACAGAGGGTTCAACGGTTAGTGTCAATTATGTGTCAGGTTCAAGTGGTGACCGTATTGAAAAGATGTTCTTGTCGAAACGCAGCCTGAAAGCTGGAAGCCGTGTGTTAATCGTAGATGATTTCTTAAAAGGCGGCGGGACAGTCAACGGCATGATTAGCCTTTTACGAGAATTTGATTCGGAATTGGCTGGTGTAGCAGTCTTTGCGGAAAATGCACAAACAGAACGCGAACATTTGGATTACAAATCATTGTTGAAAGTGACAGCTATTGATGTGAAGTCCAACAAAATCAGCGTAGAAGTTGGCAATATTTTTGACAAATAGATGAGGTGAAAATTTAAAAAATATATTGGATAAATTGGATCAAAGCTCCTTGGGGCTGAGAGTTTCGATTGTTACAGTTTTGGCACTCATTCTTGCTGCGGGATTATTTTTCGTTAAAAAGCAAGATGACGCGGCGCGTGCAGCTAGCGAAGCAGCTGCTACAGAAAGTCAAAATGCTGTGACGCCTCAAACAGATGCAGGGCAAACTTATCCTCAAACCTATCAAGCGCCAGCAACTTCAGCTACTACAGGACAGGCTGAGACCAATTCAGCTCAAACTCCAACGCCTAACGGAGCAGGTGTCTCAGCCACAAATACTACGGGACAATAGATGGGAACTCAGCAAGAAAACTATAAAAATATATTGACAAAGAAAGTGTCTTCGTGTTATACTAATAGACGGTACTTTTTACTTTTGGTCTCTCAAAAGTGTACAGAGACGTGCTGACAAATGTTGCAAAAGTACACACAGATGATAGCTGTCACCAAGTGTATCATCACCAAAATTAAAAAAACAGGAGAAATGTAGATGCCTACAATTAACCAATTGGTTCGCAAACCGCGTAAATCAAAAGTAGAAAAATCTAAATCACCAGCTTTAAACGTTGGTTATAATAGTCTTAAACGTGTACCTACTCGTGAAAACTCACCACAAAAACGTGGTGTTGCAACTCGTGTTGGTACTATGACACCTAAAAAACCTAACTCAGCTCTTCGTAAATTTGCTCGTGTACGCTTGAGCAACTTGATTGAAGTGACTGCTTATATCCCAGGTATCGGACATAACTTGCAAGAACACAGTGTTGTGCTTCTTCGTGGTGGACGTGTAAAAGACCTTCCAGGGGTACGTTACCATATCGTTCGTGGTGCACTTGATACTGCAGGTGTAACTGATCGTAAACAAGGCCGTTCTAAATACGGTACGAAAAAACCAAAAGCATAAGGAAAGGGGATAAAGATCAATGAGTCGTAAAAACCGTGCGCCTAAGCGCGAAGTATTGCCAGATCCGCTCTACAATTCAAAATTAGTGACACGTCTTATCAACCGCGTTATGCTTGATGGGAAACGTGGTACAGCAGCTTCAATCGTATATGGTGCTTTTGAACAAATCAAAGAAGCTACTGGAAATGATGCACTTGAAGTATTTGAAACAGCTATGGAAAATATCATGCCTGTACTTGAAGTACGTGCTCGCCGTGTTGGTGGTTCTAACTACCAAGTCCCAGTTGAAGTTCGTCCAGAACGTCGTACAACTCTTGGACTTCGTTGGTTGGTAACTATTTCACGTTCACGTGGAGAACACACTATGCAAGATCGCCTTGCAAAAGAAATCATGGATGCAGCTAACAATACTGGTGCAGCTGTTAAAAAACGTGAAGATACTCACCGTATGGCTGAAGCTAACCGTGCTTTTGCTCACTTCCGCTGGTAAGATTGCTTCTCTTTTTAGAGAATTGCAAAAGCTCTTTCAAAGGCTTAGTACTCTTACTAATTAGCATGAGTAATCAACAAGCGGGTAGGATTTGCCTACTCGCTTTTCTTAAAATATGTTATAATAAACTGTAAATAAAATAATAGGAGAAACAACCAAATGGCTCGCGAATTTTCACTTGAAAAAACTCGTAACATCGGTATCATGGCTCACGTCGATGCTGGTAAAACAACAACGACTGAACGTATTCTTTACTATACCGGTAAAATCCATAAAATTGGTGAAACACACGAAGGTGCTTCACAAATGGACTGGATGGAACAAGAACAAGAACGTGGTATTACTATTACATCTGCTGCAACAACAGCACAATGGAAAGATTACCGTGTCAACATTATTGACACACCAGGACACGTGGACTTCACAATTGAAGTACAACGTTCCCTTCGTGTATTGGACGGTGCAGTAACTGTCCTTGACTCACAATCAGGTGTTGAACCTCAAACAGAAACAGTTTGGCGTCAAGCAACTGAATATGGTGTTCCGCGTATCGTATTTGCTAACAAAATGGATAAAATCGGTGCAGACTTCCTTTACTCAGTAAGCACTCTTCACGATCGTCTTCAAGCAAATGCTCACCCAATTCAATTGCCGATTGGTGCAGAAGATGACTTCCGTGGTATCATTGACTTGGTTCGCATGAAAGCCGAAATCTATACAAATGACCTTGGAACAGATATTCTTGAAGAAGATATTCCAGCGGATTATCTTGAACAAGCCCAAGAATGGCGTGAAAAATTAGTAGAAGCAGTTGCTGAAACTGATGAAGACTTGATGATGAAATACCTTGAAGGTGAAGAAATTACTGAAGCAGAACTAAAAGCTGCCATCCGTAAAGCAACTATCAATGTTGAATTCTTCCCAGTTCTTGCTGGTTCTGCCTTCAAGAACAAAGGTGTTCAAATGATGCTTGATGCAGTTATTGACTACCTTCCAAGCCCACTTGACATTCCAGCTATCAAGGGTGTAAACCCAGATACTGAAGAAGAAGAAACTCGTCCTGCATCTGATGACGAACCATTTGCAGCACTTGCTTTCAAGATTATGACAGACCCATTTGTTGGTCGTTTGACTTTCTTCCGTGTGTACTCAGGTGTCTTGAACTCAGGTTCATACGTTTTGAATACTTCTAAAGGAAAACGTGAACGTATTGGACGTATCCTGCAAATGCACGCTAACCATCGGAATGAAATCGAAACAGTTTACTCTGGTGACATTGCTGCAGCTGTTGGTTTGAAAGATACTACAACTGGTGACTCATTGACAGATGAAAAGGCAAAAATTATCCTTGAATCTATCGAAGTTCCAGAACCAGTTATCCAATTGATGGTTGAACCTAAGTCAAAAGCTGACCAAGATAAGATGGGTATTGCCCTTCAAAAATTGGCTGAAGAAGACCCAACATTCCGCGTTGAAACTAACGTTGAAACTGGTGAAACAGTTATCTCTGGTATGGGTGAGCTTCACTTGGATGTCCTTGTAGACCGTATGCGTCGTGAGTTCAAAGTGGAAGCAAACGTAGGTGCTCCTCAAGTATCTTACCGTGAAACATTCCGTGCACAAACATCAGCACGTGGATTCTTCAAACGCCAATCAGGTGGTAAAGGTCAATTCGGTGATGTTTGGATTGAATTTACTCCAAATGAAGAAGGAAAAGGATTCGAGTTTGAAAATGCTATCGTTGGTGGTGTCGTTCCACGTGAATTCATCCCAGCTGTAGAAAAAGGTTTGATTGAGTCAATGGCAAATGGTGTTCTTGCTGGTTACCCAATCGTTGACGTGAAGGCAAAACTGTATGATGGTTCATACCACGATGTCGACTCATCTGAAACAGCCTTTAAAGTTGCTGCCTCTCTTGCTCTTAAAGAAGCTGCTAAGACTGCGCAACCAACCATTCTTGAACCAATGATGCTTGTTACAATTACTGTACCAGAAGAAAACCTCGGTGATGTTATGGGACACGTAACAGCTCGTCGTGGACGTGTTGATGGTATGGAAGCTCATGGTAACAGCCAAATCGTTCGTGCTTATGTTCCACTTGCTGAAATGTTCGGTTATGCAACAGTTCTTCGTTCAGCATCACAAGGACGCGGTACTTTCATGATGGTATTTGACCACTACGAAGATGTACCGAAGTCAGTACAAGAAGAAATCATTAAGAAAAACAAAGGTGAAGCTTAATCAAGTCAAGCCCATGCGTCCGCAGTTGCGGGCGTTTTTTATATAGTCAGAATTATAAGATGCAGTGGTTTGGAGAAGCTCTATTCACTTTAGTCAATGTAGAGTTTCCCATGCACAATTAATTAGGCACTTTAGTGCCAATTAATCACTGTTGAGTGGACTCTAATACGTTGATAAATCAACTTTTACAGCTCTACTCAACCGTACAGAGGTGGGACGATGAAATCAAGTTTTTACGAAACTACTGATTTCTGTCCCACTCTCTTTTTGCATATCTCCCACTTAGCTTCCGAAAATGAAAGAGAAATGAAAATCTTTGAAAGGAATGATATTCCTTGTTAATAATGCTGAAATCAGTTGCAATTTTAAGGGATAAAGTATATAATAGATATGTTGAAAGGTGATTTGTAGCAACTCAAGTTACTCTTTTCACATAAAAATTTTTTGATTTTCATAAGGAGGAAATCACGAATGGTAGTTAAAGTTGGTATTAACGGTTTCGGTCGTATCGGTCGTCTTGCATTCCGTCGTATCCAAAACGTAGAAGGTGTTGAAGTTACTCGTATCAACGATCTTACAGATCCAGTTATGCTTGCACATTTGTTGAAATATGACACAACTCAAGGTCGTTTCGACGGTACTGTGGAAGTTAAAGAAGGTGGATTCGAAGTTAACGGTAAATTCGTTAAAGTTTCTGCTGAACGTGACCCAGAACAAATCGACTGGGCTACTGACGGTGTAGAAATCGTTTTGGAAGCAACTGGCTTCTTTGCTAAGAAAGATGCAGCTGAAAAACACCTTAAAGGTGGAGCTAAGAAAGTTGTTATCACTGCTCCTGGCGGAAACGATGTTAAAACAATCGTATTTAACACTAACCACGATGTTCTTGATGGTACTGAAACAGTTATTTCAGGTGCTTCATGTACTACAAACTGCTTGGCTCCAATGGCTAAAGCACTTCAAGACAACTTCGGTATCGTTGAAGGTTTGATGACAACAATCCACGCTTACACTGGTGACCAAATGATTCTTGACGGTCCACATCGTAAAGGTGATCTTCGCCGTGCTCGTGCTGGTGCTGCAAACATCGTTCCTAACTCAACTGGTGCTGCTAAAGCTATCGGTCTTGTTATCCCAGAATTGAACGGTAAACTTGATGGTTCAGCCCAACGTGTTCCAACTCCAACTGGATCAGTTACTGAATTGGTTGCTGTTCTTGAAAAGAATGTAACTGTTGATGAAGTAAATGCAGCTATGAAAGCAGCAGCTAACGAATCATACGGTTACACAGAAGATCCAATCGTATCTTCAGATATCGTAGGTATGTCATTTGGTTCATTGTTTGATGCAACTCAAACTAAAGTTCTTGATGTTGACGGAAAACAATTGGTGAAAGTTGTATCTTGGTACGATAACGAAATGTCATACACTGCACAACTTGTACGTACTCTTGAATACTTTGCAAAAATTGCTAAATAATTCATCAGTATAGAAAAGGGAGGCTTGCCTCTCTTTTTTGTTGCCATTCTCTCTTGGTTCAGACTTGTGGAAGTTGGGAGCTGAATATGTATAAAAATTAAATTAGAATGTTGATAAAACTCCAGAGTTTCCACTCGTTTGGTCGTTATGACCAAGCTACAATAAAAACAACTTGACTTTACCCAAATCAAGTTGTTTTTTTACTATGTAAGGATTGTATTGCTAGATTTCTTCATCTGGTGTTAAAATCATTGGGATGATAATGGGCTCACGCTCTGTGTTTTCATATAAAAATGGTCTAAGAGCATTTACGATAGCACCATTGACTGACTGGATGCTAGCATCTTTATTTTTTAATGCAATACGAATCGCATTGAAAAGAATACGTTGGCTATGACGGATCAGTTCACCTGATTCACGCATATAGATAAAACCGCGACTAAGAATATCAGGACCAGCCAAAATCATTTTTGATTTAAAGTCAACGGTAGCTACTGCAAGGACAACGCCATCTTCGGAAAGGTCACGTCTGTCGCGAAGGACTGCAGCACCGATTTCTCCGATACGATTACCATCAACATAAATATCTTGGGCAT
The DNA here is from genome assembly GCF_001835915.1 of Streptococcus sp. HMSC034E12. Taxonomy (NCBI): domain Bacteria; kingdom Bacillati; phylum Bacillota; class Bacilli; order Lactobacillales; family Streptococcaceae; genus Streptococcus; species Streptococcus sp. HMSC034E12. The sequence goes on along the minus strand of NZ_KV826454.1, from coordinate 8,457 downwards.
TGAAACTTCCTGCAATACGAGCTGAATTGGCAGTTAAAGCAAGGACGTCTCCATTGCTCATGATAAAGATATTCTTTTTAGGGATACCTGTATCCATTGCAAGCCCGGCATGGACTTTTTGCATGCGGTATTCACCATGGACTGGCATGAAATACTTCGGTTTTATCAAGCGAAGCATGAGTTTTTGTTCTTGTTGCCCTCCGTGCCCAGAGGTATGGATATTATTGATTTTTCCATGGATAACATCAACGCCAGCTTCTGAAATGGTGTTGATGAGCTTATTGACACTGGTGGTATTTCCAGGGATAGGACTAGAAGAGAAAATCACTGTATCACCTGGTTGAAGCTGCACTTGACGATGTGTTCCATTCGCAATGCGTGAAAGAGCTGCCATTGGCTCTCCTTGACTTCCTGTACACATGATTAGAATTTCATTTGCAGGATAATCTTTAATTTCATTTGGTTCAATGAACGTCCCTTTTGGGGTTTTGATATAACCTAGTTCAATTCCGTTGACAATGGCTTTTTCCATTGAGCGTCCAAAAACAGCAATTTTTCGGCCAGTTTTAACCGCAGCATCCGCAGCTTGTTGAAGACGGAAGATATTTGAGGCAAAGGAGGCAAAAATAATCCGCCCGTGAATGCCTTCAATGATTTTCATGATAGATTGACCAACGACTTTTTCGGAATTTGTGAAAGTTGGAATTTCTGCATTGGTGGAATCAGAAAGAAGTGCTAGAACGCCATCTTCCCCAAGAGCTGCCATTCGATGTAAATCTGCTGGCTCGCCAACGGGGGTAAAGTCAAATTTGAAGTCACCCGTACAAACAATTTTCCCTTGAGGTGTGTGGATGACAATTCCCAAAGGCTCTGGGATAGAGTGAGTTGTGCGGAAGAAGGTTGCTTTTAAATTTTTAAATTGAAGTTCGGTATTTTGATTGATTTCGTAGAGTTTAGCGTCACGTAAAAGTCCGTGCTCTTCCAATTTACCACGAATCAGTGCAAGGGCAAGTGGTCCAGCATAAATGGGAACATTTGCTTGCTTGAGAAGGAAGGGAATCCCTCCGATGTGGTCTTCGTGACCGTGAGTAATCAACACTCCTTTGATACGGTCAATATTTTCTACGATATAAGAATAATCAGGAATGACATAATCAATCCCTAAGAGGTCGTCTTCAGGAAATTTAATCCCTGCATCAACGATGATAATCTCATCCTGGTATTCAATCCCGTAGGTATTTTTTCCGATTTCTCCTAAACCACCAATGGCAAATACACCGACTTCTTCGGGTTTTAAAGTATATGACATGGTTTAGAGCTCCGTAATTGTAAAGTTGCCTGATTCTTTTTCGTATTCTAAATGTTTGTCAGACAAAAGTGTAATCAATTCAACATTATAAGGTGTTTTTTCTTCGACGAGTTTCCGGGCTTTGATGCGTCCTTCTAGTTCGTCTTTGGCGTCAATATCCAAGTAGAGAGAATGCGTGTTTTCCCGACGTGGATTGCGTTCTTTTGTTTCTTGATAAAAAACTTTGTAAATCATTTCAATTCCTTTCTCATTCATGATCAATCTACCAGAAAATAGCCACCTTATTTTCAAGGGCGGTCTCCATCTATTTGATTTTCTGGGTAATAAATTGATTTTGATACGTTACAATTATAATCATTATATCATAAAAAGGTTATTTAGTAAAAGAAAGAAGTGAGAAAAACTAGGAAAACGATTTTCAAAAGGTCTTGTTTTTTTGGAAATCATATTGAGGAAATCCGTATTTTTTGTAGTATAATAGAAAGTAGATTATCACAAAGGAAAGATAAGAATGAAAGTTTTAGCTTTTGACACATCCAGCAAAGCCCTAGCAATTGCGATTTTAGAAGATGATAAGTTGCTTGCTGAGATGACGATAAATATTAAGAAAAATCATAGCGTTACATTGATGCCGGCTATTGATTTTTTAATGGAAAGTTTGGATTTGAAACCAAGTGACTTAGGTCGCATTGTAGTTGCAGAAGGTCCTGGTAGTTATACAGGTTTGCGAATTGCTGTGGCAACGGCCAAAACGTTAGCACATACGCTTAAAATAGATTTGGTGGGAGTTTCTAGCTTGCGGATTATGGTGTCAGAGGACATTGACGGCTTGGTCATTCCTCTCATGGATGCTAGACGCAACAATGTCTATGCTGGTTTTTATGAAAATGGCAGAGCAACTCAGCCGGAAGCTCATTTATCTTTTGAAGAAGTGTTAGAAAAAGCCAAGTCTGCTTCTCAGGTAACTTTTGTAGGAGAAGTGGAAAATTTTGCGGAGCAGATTCAATCCGCTTTGCCATCAGCTCTTATCAAAGCAACCTTGCCAAGCGCTGTGCTCCTTGCTAAAATCGGCCTACAATTACCAGCTTGTTCTGTTCATGATTTCGTACCGAATTATCTCAAGCGAGTGGAAGCAGAAGAGAATTGGCTCAAAAATCATCAAGAAACGAACGATTCTTACATCAAGCGATTATGATTGAGATTAAAAAAGATGAAAAAAAGCAGGTTGCTGATTTGGCGGAGCAGATTTATCAAGTATTAAAAGATGTTTATGCAGCCAGTCCTTGGAATATAGAGCAGATTGAGAAAGATTTACAAAATCCTTTGTCAGTTTATGTTTTGGCCTTGGAAGCTCAAAATTTAATCGGCTTTCTGGCTTTTCAAGAGTCGGATTTTGAAGCGGAAGTTTTACAAATTGCGGTTAAGAAAGCCTATCAAGGACAAAAAATTGCGACCGCTTTGTTTGAACATCTGCCAATTGACAAAGAGATTTTTCTCGAAGTGAGAGAATCCAACAAAGCAGCTCTGCTATTTTACCAAAAAGAGAAATTTATAGAAATCGCTCGGCGTAAGAATTACTATCATGAGCCAGTGGAAAATGCGATTGTAATGAAAAGGGAAAACAATGAATGACAGATATATTTTAGCTTTTGAGACCTCCTGCGATGAGACTAGCGTAGCGGTTTTAAAGAATGACGCTGAACTCTTATCCAATGTTATTGCCAGCCAGATTGAGAGCCATAAACGTTTTGGTGGCGTGGTACCGGAAGTGGCTAGCCGTCATCATGTGGAAGTTATCACAGCTTGCATTGAGGAGGCTCTTGCGGAGGCTGGTATTACAGAAAAAGAAGTGACTGCAGTAGCAGTCACTTATGGACCGGGGCTAGTTGGTGCTCTTTTGGTCGGATTGGCAGCTGCCAAGTCTTTTGCGTGGGCACATCATTTACCGCTTATTCCTGTCAATCATATGGCAGGTCATCTGATGGCGGCTCAGAGTGTTGAGAAATTAGAATACCCTCTTTTAGCATTATTAGTCAGTGGAGGGCATACGGAATTGGTTTATGTTAGCGAAGCTGGTGATTATCAGATTGTCGGAGAAACACGCGATGATGCAGTTGGAGAAGCTTATGATAAAGTTGGTCGTGTGATGGGATTGACTTATCCAGCTGGGCGTGAGATAGATGAATTGGCCCATAAAGGACAAGATATTTATGATTTTCCGAGAGCGATGATTAAAGAGGATAATTTAGAATTTTCTTTCTCTGGGTTGAAGTCTGCCTTTATCAACCTCTGTCACAATGCGGAGCAAAGGGGTGAAAGTTTGTCGAAAGAAAATTTGGCTGCTAGTTTTCAAGCTGCTGTTTTAGATATTCTCATGGCAAAAACAAAAAAAGCTTTGGAGAAATATCCTGTTAAGACCTTAGTCGTTGCGGGCGGTGTTGCTGCTAATCAAGGTTTACGTGAACGTTTAGCAGCTGAAATGACAGATATCAAGGTAATCATACCGCCTTTGCGTCTCTGTGGGGACAATGCAGGAATGATTGCTTATGCGAGCGTCAGTGAGTGGAATAAAGGGAAGCTTGCAACATTTAGCTTGAATGCTAAGCCAAGTCTGGCATTTGACACAATGGAAGAATAAATATGATTGGAAAAAGTTTTAAGGATGGGGCTAAGGCAGCGATGCCAACGGCTCTTGGGTATATTAGTATTGGACTAGCTTGTGGAATTATTGGTGCCTCTTATGTCAGTCCTCTTGAAATGGCACTCATGAGCAGTTTAGTCTATGCAGGAAGTGCTCAGTTTGCTATGCTAGCACTTCTTGCGATTTACGCACCGGTAACAGCTATTGCTCTGACAGTTTTTTTAATCAATTTGCGGTTGTTTTTGCTGAGCCTTCATACATCAACCTTTTTTCGGCATGCCAGTCTATTGCAAAATATCGGTATCGGAATACTCTTGACAGATGAAACATACGGCGTTTTACTAAGTGAGCGTGTCCATACAAAGGATATTTCGCTTCAGTGGATGTATGGCAATAATATTACGAGCTATCTTGCTTGGATTGTTGGCTCTGTGGTCGGAACGACATTAGGAAGTCTTTTGCCCAATCCAGAAGTGTTTGGACTGGACTTTGCGCTGGTAGGCATGTTTATTGGGATTTTTTCTTCCCAATTTTTAGTGATGTTACATAAAACAAAATTTCAAAAACTAGTAGTGATTTTGTCTGTGGTAGCTTTATCGTTCTATGTTTTAAGCATGCTTGTTTCTTCGTCTTTAGCTGTTTTAATGTCGACCTTATTAGGTTGTGCTGCGGGAGTAATGCTAGATGATAAATAATTATATATTTGTCGCCATTCTTCTCTCAGCCTTGGTGACGTGGCTAGCGCGGGTGACTCCTTTTATCTTGGTAAAATATCGTGGCTTACCTAAAGTTGTAGAACGATTTTTACAGTATTTACCAGTCTCTATTATTTTTGCATTGATTTTATCCAGCCTTACAAATGGGAAGATAGGGCAGTTGCCAACCTTTAAATGGCTAGATTTAATAGCTGTCTTTCCAACAATTTATATTGCTTTTCGCTATCGTAACTTAGTAGTGACCGTGATTTTTGGTGTGATATTGGTAGCTATTCTGCGATTTATCTTTTAACTTTATAGAAATAACTCTGTCTTAGGAAATCACTAAAGCGGAGTTTTAGTTAAAAATGACCGTTTAAGACCTAAAACAGACCATTCAGAATTTTAATGAGTTTTTTATTTAGATTGGGTACAATGAGAGTTTGTTGTAAAGTAGATTTGCGGTTACTATTTTCATTTCCAAAGGTTTTTTCCGAGTCTGCCAAAAGCAGTATTGAGACTTACTTCGCAAACTCTATCTATAACCTCAAGTCAGTGCTTTGAGCAATTATCTACTTCGTTAAGAATTTTGGATATCAAAAAGTAAGGCAGGGATGAGATTTTCCCTGCCTTTTACAAGCTATTGTTTTCCCAACAAAGGTAGTGATTGGAAAAGCACTTTTGATTTTAATCAATTAGAGTTCCTTGGAACAATTGATTAGGAATAGGTGCCACCCATCACAGCTGTCTGTTAGTTTTCTTTTTTGTCTAATTTCTTGCCTAACTCAATAATGTATTGCTTCATATCGTCTTTGACTTGAGGATGTTTGAGGGCATAGTCAATAGATGTTTTCATAAAGCCAAATTTGTCGCCGACATCATAACGGTCACCTGTGAACTCACGAGCGAATACTCTTTGTGTTTTGTTGAGAGTATCAATAGCATCTGTCAGCTGGATTTCATTTCCGGCACCTGGCTTTTGTGTTTCCAAGATGGAGAAGATTTCAGGTGTTAGTAGGTAGCGTCCGATAATGGCGAGATCACTTGGTGCGTCTTCTGGTTTTGGCTTTTCAACAAAAGTTTCAACGCTGTAGAGCCCATTTACTCCTTCACCTTGTGGATCAATAACACCGTAAGAAGAAACTTCGTCGTGTGGCACTTTCATAACAGCAATAGTTGAAGCGTGTGTTTCTTCGTAATCGTTCATCAATTGCTTGGTAAGTGGTACTGCTTTGTCATTTGTAATGTCCATTAGGTCATCACCTAGCATGACAACGAAAGATTCATTCCCAACGAAAGCTTTGGCTTGTAAAACAGCATCTCCAAGCCCACGTGGATGGCTTTGACGAATGAAATGAAGACCGATACCAGTCGTTTCATCTACGAGTTTTAAAAGATCAGATTTACCTTTTTCTTTGAGGTTGTACTCCAATTCAAAATTTGAATCAAAGTGGTCTTCAATGGAGCGTTTGGATTTACCTGTTACAACCAGAATGTCTTTGATACCGGATTTTAACGCTTCTTCAACAATAAATTGAATAGTTGGTTTGTCAACAATAGGCAGCATTTCTTTGGCGAGCGCTTTGGTTGCTGGCAAGAAACGAGTTCCGAGTCCAGCAGCAGGGATAACAGCTTTTCTTACTTGAGTCATATGCCCCTCCTTTTTTGTAGTAGCTAATTACGACCATTCGTTTTCAGCTTTGAATTCATTATTCATTATATCATAAATGGCGTCTTTTATGTTAAGGCTTTCATAAATCACATGATAGATCGCTTGAGTAATTGGCATATAGACACCCAGTTCTTGTGCGAGTTCGTAAGCAGCTTTGGTGGTGGAAATGCCTTCAATAACCATGCCCATGTTGGCTTCGATATCTTCTAACTTTTCACCGCGACCAAGAGCGTCACCAGCGCGCCAATTGCGTGAGTGAACGGAGGTTCCTGTGACAATTAAATCTCCCACTCCGGATAAACCGCTATATGTTAAAGGACTGGCACCGAGTTTGACACCGAGACGGGTGATTTCTGCTAAGCCACGCGTGATAATAGCGGCTTTTGCATTGTCACCATAGCCAAGACCGTGAAGAGCCCCTGCTCCGACCGCAATGATGTTTTTGAGTGCACCCGCTGTTTCCACACCGATGACATCTGTATTGGTGTAGAGACGGAAGTAGTGATTGCTGAAAAGGTTTTGGACGTATTTAGCTGTTTCTAAGTCTTTTGAAGCTGCTGTGATGAGAGTAATGTCGCGAACGATAGTCTCCTCAGCGTGGCTGGGACCAGAGACAACGACGATTTCGCTACGGAATTGTTCAGGCAATTCTTCCTCTAAAATCATGGAAAGTCGTTTGTGAGTGTCGGGCTCCAGACCTTTTGAAGCATGCATCACTTTAACTGGATGATTCAGCACCTCGGCTACTTGTTTGGCTACAAGACGTGTGACCTTGGTTGGAACGACGAAAAGGATAGCATCCACGCCATCAAGGGTTTCTTTTAAGTCGTAATACGCTGTGATCTTTTCATCAAGAACAATATCTTTAAAATACCGTTTGTTAGTGTGGTGCTCGTTGATTTCAGTAATTTGTTCGGCAATATTGCCCCAAATACGAACTTCATGTCCGTTGTCATTTAATACTTGTGCCAAGGCAGTCCCCCATGAACCAGGGCCTAAAACAGCAACTGTTTGTTTTTCCATGTTCTTCTCCTTATAGAGTTTTCTAATTTCATTTTACCATAGAAAGCGATAAATTTCTTGTTTAGTAGTAGCTTGTTTTTATAAGTTATTATTTTATAAGAATAAAGGCTGATTAAAGTGCATAAAAAGAGTGTAATGAGGCAGGAGTTGTGGCTAGTATAAAAACTATTTATCACGACCTTTAAAAAAAATCAATTGGACGGCAGGTAGAGGAAGTGGTAAGATTGTGTATATCAATGAGGAGGGAATCGTATGAGCAGACCGATTGTTGGAGTGACCGCTAATCTTTGTCCTGTCGATAAGGAAGGTAAAAATATCCATTCGTCCGTTTCTAGTAAATTTGCTGAGAGTATCAGAATTGCTGGTGGATTGCCTATGATTATCCCTGTTGGTGACAAAAGTTTGGTGAGGGATTATATTGAAAGTATTGATAAATTGATTTTGTCTGGCGGACAACATGTGCACCCCACTTTTTACGGAGAAAAGCAGACGATTGAGAGTGATGATTACAATATGGTGCGAGACGAATTTGAGCTGGCTCTGTTAGCAGAAACTATTCGACAAGAAAAACCAATTATGGCAATTTGCCGAGGCTTGCAGTTGGTCAATGTTGCTTTTGATGGAACGCTCAATCAGCATATTGACAACCATTGGCAGGGCTTACCTTTTAGAACTTCTCATTCTATTCAAACTGAGAAAGGCAGCATTGTTGAAGAATTGTTCGGTCGTGCTAGTCAGATTAACTCTGTCCACCGACAAAGTATTAAAGATTTGGCACCGAATTTTCGCGCAACAGCTTTTGATCCTAGGGATGAAACCATTGAAGCGATTGAGTCGCTAGATGATAGTCGGATCATTGGGCTTCAATGGCACCCAGAGTTTTTAGTCAATGAAGAAAAAGGGAATCTAGAACTTTTTTAGTATCTTTTGCAGAAATTGTAAATTTGAAATACGGCTTAAGCTTCATTTAAGAAAATCGTTTTATAATAATATTATCAAATGAAGACCTCCTAACTTTATTTGATGAAATCCTAAAACTTTTTCATAATAATCTCCCTATAAGGATCACCAAAGAGGTGGTCTTTTTTCTACCATTTGTCAAGCAATTCAATGTTTT